>JAEUVL010000864.1 GCA_016786965.1 Chitinophagaceae bacterium | reverse complement strand
GCCAGCGGTAATTATTCTTTCGCTGCCGGTAACGGAAGCATAGCCAGTAATACCTATGCATTTGCCGCCGGATTGCAGGATACTGCCAGTGGTATTTCTTCCTTTGCGGTGGGTAGTTTGAACAGTGCCAGCGGTGCATATGCCTTTGCAGCAGGTAACCAATCTATAGCGTCGAATGCTTATGCTTTGGCAGCAGGATTTAAAGATACGGCCAGTGGCCAGGCAGCAGCAGCATTCGGAAATATTACCAAAGCATCCGGAAATTTTTCTTTTGCATCCGGTAACCAGGCAATAGCAAGTGGTATATCATCATTCGCTACAGGTCAACAGGCAACCGCCAGTAACAGTTATTCATTTGCTATGGGGCTTCAAACCACTGCCAGTGGTATTGCTGCGGTAGCTTTGGGCAGAAGCAACAGTGCAAGCGGCACTCAATCCCTTGCTGCGGGTTATCAGAATGGTGCATTAGGTGACTATTCTATTGCAACGGGTTGGGCAGACACTGCATATGGTGATGCATCTGCTGCCTTTGGAAGAAGCAATTATTCCGAAGGCACTCATTCTCTGACAGCAGGTTATCTTTCAAAGGCAAGAGGATCTTATTCTGCAGCTATTGGTTATGGCGCATCTAATAATTCATTTTCCGCTATCACATTGGGTAGTTATAATGATACCCTAACAGGGGCTAATCCAACTGCTGCTGTAACAACAGACCCGCTATTGATTGTTGGTATCGGTACGAGCCCTGCATCACGCATAAACGGTATGGTAATGCTACGCAATGGGCGTACCCTCATCAATGCATCCGGTACTACCGGCTATATCGCACCCCGTGCTTCACTGGATGTACAGGGTACCGATGGTATCATTGCCCCAAGCGGTACTACGGCACAGCGTCCGGCCGCACCGGTATTTGGTACCATCCGCTATAATACCACCATCGGCAGAATGGAAGCTTATGTAAATGATGTGAACGGAGACGGCATACAGGGTGATGCAGGATGGAGGGCACTGTAATTATTAACAGTGCAGAATGAATGAAAGAGCATCACAGCATTTGATTGACAGTACATCTGATTTTTTTGATCAGGTACCCTTTAACATACAGCAGGCTGACAAAGTGCAGCCTGCTTCTTTTATCCGTGCCTAATGAAATACAGGTGAAGAGAATCAGGATTTTATACATCATTACCGCTGCATTGCTGGTAATGGCCTTTTTAATATCTGCCCGGATAGAACCGGGAGTTAGCCCTTCTACGATAAACACTTCCTCTAAACCGGATGAAAGACCATCCGGTTTTTTTCCCTTCCGGATGGTGATGCTGTAAATGAATTTGAACAGTACCATGACTTCGGCCTCTTTCAGTGAGCAGTACAAGAAAGATGCAAACAGATCTTACACTGCTGTGGAATTTACCGGGCCTGTAAGCTGCAGGCATGACCAGTTAAACAGTGGATAACCATTTTTTATATAACAACAAATCAATGTTTACTTATGAGAAAGATCATTAGCATTATTTTACTTTCAGCAACAGTAGTTATGCAAAGCGGGTGCGAAAAGACAGTGAATGAAAC
>JAEUVL010000470.1 GCA_016786965.1 Chitinophagaceae bacterium | reverse complement strand
GGCGCCAGCCTGTTTTAATACGTTCTCTATCTTTTCTATAATAAACTTTGTTTGGGCGTATGCATCATCTTTTCCAACCAGCAGGCTGTTTTCGTCCACCGCCACTGTGCCGGTTATCTCAATGGTGTTTCCCACCCTTACAGCTCGGCTGTAGCCGACAATATTTTCCCACTTGGCGCCCGAGGAGTAATTTGTTCGGTTCATTTTATTATAGGATTTAAAGTGAGAATGAGAATTGTAGATACAAAAGGCTTACAGTTTCATGGACTAAAATCTTTTCGCCTCTCCTTTAGCCCTTGATTTCAATATTTTCTTCTTTTAGTAATGCTTCCCCATTCATTTTTAATAATATCTGCGCTACGGTCACCACATCTTTTTGGCAATATTTTACGATTCTCTCCAGGTTCTTTTCTTTCCAGTACACCTCCCATACCATACTTCCGTCTATATCGTCTTTCGGTGTGGGTATTCCCAGTACATGTGCGAGCAGATTCAGTGATGTAAAGCTTTTATAGTCGCCAAATTTCCAGAGCTCCAGTGTGTCGAGGTGATTAACTTCCCAAGGCTTTTTGCCCGATATATTTAATATGGAAGGGATTGGTAGTCCGTTAATGATCATCCGGCGGCAGAGGTAGGGAAAATCAAATTCTTTTCCATTGTGGGCGCAAAGTTGCTTGGGTTCACCCGGCACCCATTTATTGAGCATCTCAGTAAACTGTGTAAGTAATAGCAGCTCATCATTCCCATAAAAGCTTTTGATAATTAATTTTCGACTGCTTGTTTTACCCTGCATTACTCCACAGCTAATGCAAACGATCTTTCCAAACTCTGCATATATACCCGCACGGGGATACAGTGTTTCATTCGTTTGTCCTTCGTGATATTTTGCTAAAGAAGCAGATTTGATGTCCCACAAATGCCGCCAATCATTGGGCAGTTGTTCATAAGCGGGGTACTGCGGCACGGTTTCAATGTCCAGAAACAGTATGTGGTTTGCGGAGGATAGGGCCATCGCCAAATTTATGACCTAAAACCAGAGTAGTAAAAAATAAAAGCCGGTAACAGAATTCGATGTTTTCTACGCTCCTTCAATTATGCCGATAAGATTGCCAAATGGATCGTTAAGTGAGGCCACAAAAATGGGTCCACCCACATTCGTTTTTTCCTGTACAATGGAGGCACCGGCCTCAGTCATTTTTTTGACAGCGGCTTGCACATCATCTACGGCCCAGTACGCCACAGATTGGTTTCCCGGATTAATATTAGTGAGATCCGGGTCCAGCCCCAGCTCACAGCCATTAATATCAAAACCTACATAAAAGGGTTCGTCAAAATAGGGCTGTACGCCAGTAATTTTTATGTACCAATTTTTTGCAGCTTCAATATCAGCCACATGGTATACAACAGTTCTGAGTTTTTTCAGCATCTTACTACAGGTATTTATCGCCTTTGTTTCGCTTTATTTCTGCCACATATTCTTTTATCTCCTGTTCTTTATCTTTTTTACAGATCATCAGCACATCTTTGGTATCCACCACGATATAATCTTTCAGTCCCTGCAGTAACACCAGCTTATTGTCCGGCACATGCACAATACAATTATTAGCATCCACCACGATCACATTCTTTCCCACCACTGCATTGCCAAAATAGTCTTTGTCTTTATTTTCCCAGGCGCTGTTCCAGGTACCCAGGTCGCTCCAGCCAAAAGTGGCAGGAATAACATATACATTTTCTGCTTTTTCCATTACGGCAAAGTCAACGGATATGTTGGTGCATTGCGGATAAATATTTTCTATCGCTTCTTTTTCAGCGGAGGTGTTAAACTTATCTTTTTCAGCAGCAAACACTTCATATATCTCAGGCAGATATTTTTCAAAAGCGGCCAGTACATTTTTTACCTTCCAGGTAAAGATGCCGGCATTCCACAAGAAATCTCCACTGGCAATAAATGCTTTGGCAAGATCCACATTCGGCTTTTCTGTAAAGGTTTTTACTTTGTGTACAGCGGGGGCCGCTTCTGCTGTTTCATGCTGAATGTAACCGTACCCGGTATTAGGATAGGTAGGCTTTACGCCGATCGTTACCAGCGCATTGATGTGGTCAACAAAATCAAGCGCCTTTTTGGCTGTTTTAATAAACTCATCTGTTTCCAGGATAAGATTATCCGCAGGGGCGGCTATCATTAATGCCTTTGGGTCTTTTTTCAACAGCTTAAAGGCAACATAGGCTATGCAAGGCGCCGTATTCTTCCTGGATGGTTCTGCAAGTATGTTTTCAGCCGGAATGTCCGGCAGCTGTTTTTTAACAATGCCTACATACTCCTGTGCGGTAATTATGTAAATATTTTCTTTTGCTACCAGTTTGCTATACCGCTCGAAAGTTTGTTGTATCAGTGTTTTGCCGGTACCTAATATATCTAGGAATTGTTTTGGGAAATCCGTGCGGCTCATCGGCCAGAAACGGCTTCCGATCCCTCCTGCCATTATTGCTACGTAGTGATGTTTGTTC
>JAEUVL010000469.1 GCA_016786965.1 Chitinophagaceae bacterium | reverse complement strand
CCCGCATGCAGTAGGGAAATACCTGAACCCGGATTTCGAAACGATTCCCCATGCTGGTGACACTTCCTTTGTTGATGCTGTATTATCGCTTTGCAGAAAAAAGAATATCCATGCATTGTTGCCATTGGTCACTAAAGAGCTAATCCCATTGGCACAACGGCGCCATGAGTTTGAAATGGCAGGAGTAAAATTGCTTTGCTCTTCTGCTGCTTCGCTGGAGATAGCCAATAATAAAAGCCGCTTGTATGAATTTTTGCAATGGAGAGCTATTGCAATACCCAATTTCCGGATCGTGGAGACGGTAGAACAGTTCAAAACAGCTGCGGAAGAATTAGGATTTCCACATAAACCCATTTGCTTCAAACCCTCAGTATCTAATGGCAGCCGCGGATTCAGGGTCATGAAAGAAGACGTTAATGAATCCGACCTGTTATTTAATCACAAGCCTTCGAATACCTACATCCAGTTTACGGATGCGCTGCGCATACTTTCAGCAGCACCTTTTCCTGAATTGTTGCTAAGCGAGTATTTGCCCGGTAATGAATACTCTGTTGATTGTCTTGCCAATCATGGCGAGCCGGTAGTTATCGTTCCCCGGCTCCGCAAAAAAATGATCAATGGCATTAGTGTGGAAGGTGAGTTTATACAACAGGAAAGTATTATTGCTTATTGCCGGCAGATCATTAAAGAGCTTCAACTGCATGGTAATATTGGTATCCAGGTAAAAGAATCGGTGGCCGGACAATTCCTGGTACTAGAGATCAATCCCCGGGTACAGGGAACCATTGCAGCTGCGCTTGGCGCGGGGATCAACCTGCCCGTTCTGGCAGTAAAACAGGAATTGGCCCTGCCAATTTCAAACGGAGAATTAGAGGTAAAATGGGGAACCAAGTTCATCCGCTACTGGAATGAGGTTTTTTACTGACGGGTCTCTGCCAGAAAGTCATTCAATCAATTTGGAAAGGTCTTTGTTCCTATTGGCCGCAACAAAACGGGCCGTTTCTGCGTCAATTGGAAATGGTGCCCCATCTTTTTCTTAATTTGCTTAAAATTATTCTGATGAAACGAATCAGTGCCGGCCTTAT
>JAEUVL010000415.1 GCA_016786965.1 Chitinophagaceae bacterium | reverse complement strand
ATCCATTGCTCATCGGTCAGCAGGGTGCTTTGGCGCAATTGCTCCAGCAGTTCGGTATCTTCTGCACCCTTTACCTGCAAGCGGGATTCCAGTTGCTCCAGCAACAACGCTTTTTGATGAAAGTTCTCGCTGAAGTCTTTCAGCTGTTGCTGAGCCGTACTCAGGGCCGTTTCCTTCTTTTCCAGTTGCAGGTCCTTCACCAGTTGTTCCTGCTTATGCCTGCGTTTTACCAGCCGGAAAATATAGATAGCGATACCCGATAACAAAAGCAGGAAGCCGATAAGGATGTTGCGCTGAAGCGTTTTGTTTCTTCGCTCCGCATCAAGGGAAGCCAGTTGCTGTTGCTTTTTAACCGATTCGGCCTTTTGTTCGGCCCTTGCCAGTTGCATGGCATTGAATTTTCGTTCCACGCTGTCTTTTGCCCAAAGAGCAGAATCCAGGTACGCATCGCTTTTTGCAAAATTGCCTTTGGCGGCATTCAACTTACTGAGCAGCGGGTATAAGAATTCATACTGGTCAAAAAAGTTCTTCGAAATAATAGCCCGTTGAGCCTCCCCAGCCATTTCTTCAGCTTTGGCAATATTGTTTTGTCTTAAATACATTGTAGCCAGCCAGATGAAGGATTTACAGGAATTCTCCCGCTGGTGATACTTGGTGGCAATAGCAATATCCTGCTCCAGCATTTCAATAGCTTTGGGATAATTGCCCCGCAGAAAATAATTGTAGCCGAGATTACCCATGGCAATACCCCGCCATTCTTCATGCCGGTCAGTTTCATGTTGCAGAACCTGGTAGAAATAATAATCAGAAGAATCCAGGTTGCCGGTTTTCTGGTAACATAACCCCAGTGTATTCCTGATATTACTCTGCACAACGGCCATTTTATGCGGCGGCCGGTAAGAAAGCGCCAGGCGTAAATTACCCAACGCCTGCCGGTACTCCTTGAATTGATAGTAAACATTGCTGATGGAAAAAAAATCATACATCCTTTCAGGATAAACATCCTCAGCAAGCCGGTTACCGGTCTCTATATTTTTAAAATAACATTCGAGTGTCGTTTCATAGTCCTCGTTCTTTTGCAGGTATAAATCACCCAGCATGCGCCAGGCTCTTGCCACACTCACAAAATCCTTTTCTTTAGTGCGGTCTGCAATAAATTCCTCCATGGCGCTGGTTACCAGTTTACCGGCCGGGCTTTGCAGCGATTGGCGCCAGGCGGCAGCCAGCGATGCTTCTGCCACGAGGGATTCGTCGTTATTTTTTTTTCCAAAGCTCCGCAGCCCATCTATAATCGCTTCCTGTTCAGAAAAAGAAAGATCATGGATCTTCAGCTTATTTTGATAA
>JAEUVL010000409.1 GCA_016786965.1 Chitinophagaceae bacterium | reverse complement strand
TAATACTCTGAAACTGTGTATCTCAATTGCTATTCCTTTGGTCATTGGAGGAACAAGTGCTTTTTTTACAGTCACAGGGGTAGAAAGCTGGTACCAAACTATTAATAAACCTTCCTGGAACCCGCCCAACCGGATATTTGGCCCGGTTTGGACCTCTCTTTACATTATGATGGGTATTGCCTTTTTCCTGGTTTGGAAGGCAGATACCAGTAAAGAACTTAAGACCATCGCTTTTACTTTATTTGGGATTCAGCTGGTACTTAATTTTTTCTGGTCGTTCATATTCTTTTATCACCAACAGCCCGGGTGGGCCTTTGCAGAGATCGTTGTGATGTGGATATTTATCCTGCTAACCATTTTTGCTTTTGCGCAGGTAAGCAAAACAGCAGCCTGGCTGCTGGTACCTTATATAAGTTGGGTGTCTTTTGCCGCTATTTTGAACTATACAATATGGAAGTTGAATTCATAGTGAATTAGTATACTGGTTAATTGGTTTATTAGGTAAATACAGGCTGCTGAAGGAGCTGTGAAACGGAATGACTAATCACCAATTAACAAATAAACCAACCTAAAACTTATTCTTCCACATCATACTTTCTACTGGCTTATCCGGCTGGTTACTGTATTTGGAGTTTTTCTTTTTATCGTAAGATATTTCGATATCACCTTCCACGGGAAAGTAGATCAGTTGCCCGATAGGCATTCCTTTGTATACTTTCACGGGTTGCTTTACAGATATTTCAAGGGTCCAGTTGCCGCAGAAGCCTACATCACCTTTGCCAGCCGTAGCATGAATATCAATGCCCAGGCGGCCGGTAGAAGATTTTCCTTCCAGGAAGGGTACATGCGCATGTGTCTCGGTATATTCCGCTGTTACTCCAAGGTAAAATATATGCGGGTACAGCACAATGCCATCATCGGGTATTTCAAAGTACTCGATCTGGTTATGCTTCTTTGCGTCTATCATGTGCTCCTTATAGGTAGCCAGCGTTTTGCCCAGGTGTACATCGTACGAATTGCTGCCCAGGCATTCCCTGTCATAAGGCACCACTTTAATGGTTCCTTTTTCTATTTCCTCTAAGATTCTTGTGTCTGATAAGATCATATTTATTATTTAGCCAACTGTAGTACTACTATCAACTTTGGTTGCGTCGCACACTGCATCTGCATATCTTTACTCAGCAAAATACAATACGCCGGTGTGTGATATATTAAGCGGGCGGGCCAGTTTTAAAATACACCTTTTATAAAGCCCGCTTCCCAGTTTACTTTTGCAAGTATAAATCTAAAATCAACAATCTAAATTCAAAAATCCCGATTGTGCCTGTTTTTTTTCAACAACAAATCAACGAACACACCCGACTTGGGGTCTGGAAGATAGAGGAGACGGAGGCGTTTTTCCAGGGTAATGTGCCGCAGCACAGGGAAGTGACGCATCCCCACAAACGGCTGCAACACCTGGCGGGGCGATTCCTTCTCCAGTTTCTTTTTCCTGATTTCCCTTACGGGTTGATACAGATCGCAGATACAAAAAAACCTTTTTTGCCCAACGAACAATATCATTTCTCTATTTCCCACTGTGGGGATTATGCGGCAGCTATCGTTAGCCGGCATCAAAGGGTGGGGATTGATGTGGAGATACCGGTAGAAAAAGTTCTTCGGATACAGGACAAGTTTTTGACGCAAGAGGAGCGACAAATATTCAACATCCAATATTCATTGGACAGTACAAAAATGGCCACCTTGCTGTGGAGCAGTAAGGAGGCCGTTTTTAAATGGTATGGTGATGGAGGGGTAGATTTTAGGAACCATATTCACCTGTCCAATCAGCAGGCTGATATTGAAACCATTGATTGTGTTTTTTCCAAAAACAATTCCTCCCTGGCCATCCATTACCGCCAATTTGACGGGCTGGTCCTGGCTTGGGTTGTAAGTGGATAAATAGAAGCCACGCCTGTCATAGCTGTCAGGCCACGGCCTTCTTCACCAGGTCAGCTGCCTCGCTAAGCAGGATGGCACTTTGTACCTTAAGACCGCTTTCATCAATCAGTTTTTTTGCCTCTACTGCATTAGTGCCCTGTAGCCGTACAATGATCGGTATATTGATATTGCCCAGATTTTTATATGCATCAATAACGCCCTGTGCCACCCTGTCGCAACGTACGATACCACCAAAAATG
>JAEUVL010000389.1 GCA_016786965.1 Chitinophagaceae bacterium | reverse complement strand
GGTTGAAACCACTTTCACACAGCGTAACAAATAACCCGCCTTCACTTATATCATGTGCAGATCGTATGAGCCCTGCCTTTATCAGTGCCGCCACTTTTTGTTGCAACTGAAATTCTTCTTCCAGTTCAAAATGGGGAACAGGTGAATATTTCACACCGCATATTTTACTGAGGTATTGCGAAGAGTTAATATCGTTCGTACTGTTGCCCAGCACATAAATAATATCTCCTTCTTCTTTAAAATCCAGCGTCATCCTGGTTGCCACATCTTCCAGCAAACCTACCATGCCGATAGTGGGAGTGGGAAATACCGGGCCGTCGGGGTTTTGGTTGTAGAAACTTACATTGCCCCCGGTGACAGGAGTATCAAATTTGCGGCAAGCCTCCCCCATTCCTTTGATAGCCTGCACAAACTGGTAATACACTTCAGAGTCATACGGATTACCAAAGTTTAAACAGTTGGTAACGCCAAGCGGCTGACCGCCACTGCATACAATATTCCTCGCCGCCTCACTCACCGCTATCATTGTTCCTTTATATGGATCAGCAAACACATAGCGGCTGTTGCAGTCGGTGGTCACTGCCAGAGCTTTGGTAGTACCTTTTACTATTACCACCGGTGCATCAGTGGGGGCGTTGGTGGAAGTATTGTTGGTGCCCACCATACTGTCATACTGGTTGTACACCCATCGCTTGGAAGCGATTGAAGGCAGTTGTATCAATGTTTCAGCGATGGCTTTCAGGTCCTGCGGCACAGGTATGGTCGCCGGATCAAATTTATTGATCTCGGCAAAATATTTCGGTTCATTGTATTCTCTTTCATACTGTGGTGCGCCGCCACCCAATACTAATTCGAAAGCAGGAATGGACGCTTCCAATTCCCCGTTCATATAAAAATCCAATACTCCATTATCAGTTACTTCTCCGATCACTGAGCAGGGCAGGTCCCATTTCTCAAATACTTTCTTCACTTCTTCTTCTCTTCCTTTTTGGGCCACCAGCAACATTCGTTCCTGGCTTTCACTCAGCAGCAGTTCCCATGTCTTCATATTTTTCTGCCGGGTAGGCACTTTATCCAGGTCAATACGCATCCCTACTTCACCTTTGGCACTCATCTCGGCAGTGGAACAGATGATACCAGCCGCACCCATATCCTGCATACCCACCACTGCGCCGGTTTGAATGACTTCAAGACAGGCTTCTAATAATTTCTTTTCCTGGAAGGGATCACCTACCTGCACCGCAGGTAATTCCTGTGTGCTTTCAGCGGTGATATCAGCGGAAGCAAAAGAGGCACCGCCAATGCCATCTTTACCAGTGGCGCTGCCTACGAACATGACAGGGTTGCCAGTTCCCAAAGCAGTGGCGGAAACGGTCTCACCGGCTTTTACGATGCCCAC
>JAEUVL010000349.1 GCA_016786965.1 Chitinophagaceae bacterium | reverse complement strand
AGGGGTTCCCATATATTATTATCAAAACCCATCATGCCCGTGGTAAAATCATGCGCATACAGCTTTCCATTACAGGCGCCGAGAAAAGACCATTCGCCGGGGGCCGTGTAAGAGGCCATGGTGCCATTCGTCAGCCGGAATATCTTATACAGGGTGCGGAAGAAGATATCATTCTTGTAAAAGACGATGTCCCACACATCCCCAAAGGATTGGTCTTTGGCCGTCAGCAGTTGGGTAAGGGAGTGGTATTTCAGTTGGCCGTTGGCGGCGGGTTCGAAATAGCCGAGTTCGTCCTGCCCGCCGGCATATATTCTTCCATCGGGCCCCACTTCCACGGAGCGGACGATGGTGCGGTTGGGCAGCGGGTGCAGGTTCCAGTTGCGCCCGTCGAAAGAAAGCAGCCCTTCATTATTGGCTATATATATAATACCATTCTTATCCTGGCGGATATCCCAGTTCTGTAATCCCGCCCCGTAAGACTGTTTGGGATAATTAATAACATCCGGCAGGCCGATCGTATTCTGACCGGCGGCGGCAAATGGCAAAAAGAGAAACAGGTAAAGCAGTTTTCTCATAAACGGACCGCAAAGGTTTGTGTGAAAGTAGGCAAAAAACCGCTGATGTAGTAATGATGTAGTGCAAATGGTCTATTATCAACCACTTAGATTTTTTGATGTAGTGATGATGTGGCTGTTTTCTTTGAAACTGTGTTTGGTGAGTTTACCTTGTTGCCGCTTAATAATTGCTTTTTTACTCGCTAAACAATTGCTGTATGAAACTAAAAATCACCTTGCTATGTCTTGCTGTGTGTATGGCGGGCCTCTTCCAGGCAGCCCTTGCACAAAACCTGCCGGTCACTGGTACCATTACCAATAAGGTAACAGGCGAACCACTGGTCGGCGCCACCATCTCGGTAAAAGGCGGCTCCGCCAATACCTTCACCGATGCAAAAGGAAACTTCTCCATCACCGTTCCGGCCAAAGGCACCACGCTGGTCATCAGCTATGCCGGCATGAAACCGGTGGAGTTCCGGGTATCAGAAAATGCCACCTCGGCCATCATCCAGATGGAAGAGAGCGCCACCACCACCCTGTCGGATGTAGTGGTTGTGGGCTATGGCACGCAGAAGATCACCAAAGTATCGGGCGCCATCTCCACCATTAAAAGCGCCGATATTGAAAAACTTCGTCCCGTAAGAACAGAAGAAGCCCTGCAGGGCCGGGCCTCCGGTGTCAATGTGATCCAGAACGGTTCACCCGGTTCCAAGCCTACGGTACTGATCAGGGGTATTCCTTCTTTCTCCGGTACCGATCCTGTCGTTATCATCGACGGTTCACCACAAACCCTTACCGACCTTAACTCTATCAATGCAGCGGATATTGAATCCATCAACGTATTGAAAGATGCGGCCACTACCGCTATCTACGGGGTAAAAGGCGGCAACGGCGTTATCGTTGTCACCACCCGTTCTGGCAGAAAAAATCAAAAAACTGATATCACCCTGAGCAGTAACTATGGCGTACAGGAAGTATTGAACACCATCGGTGTGCTGAATGCTTCTGAATATGCTGCTATCATTAATGAGGGAAGCACCGTTTCCGGTGGCAATATCATCTTCCCCAACCTTTCTGCTATTGGTGTGGGCACCGACTGGCAGAAAGAGGTCTTTAAGACCGCTCCTTTACAATCGCATAATGTTACGGCCCGTGGCGGTAGCGACAAGATGACCTACTTCCTGTCTGCCGGCTTCCTGAGCCAGGGCGGTATCGTGGGTGGTATCGATAAATCAAGGTTCAATCGTGGTAACCTGACCGCTAACCTGAACTTTGATCTTTCTCCCAAACTGAAATTCATCTTAAATACTACGGCCGTTTTGCTCGAAGGCAAAGGCATCCAGGAAAATTCATTCAACAGTGTGATCGGCAGTGCCCTTAACTACGATCCCACCGTGCCGGTGTACAATACCGTTCCCAATACGGTTGGTACTTATGGCTTCAGCAACTTATTATTATCAGAAATATTCAATCCCCTTACCAAACTGGATAATACCTATAATAAGAACATCGGTAATAAATTCTATGGTAAAGGTGAATTGCAGTATGATGTATTGAAGAATCTGAAAGTGTCCACCCGCTTTGGTTATACCAAGTATGATGGTAACGCCAAGAACTTTACCCCGCTGGTATTCTATGGCCTTAACAACGTGGACAACTCCATGAATGCCGATGGCTCTACCGTTACCGGCAAATTCAACAACGTATCGCATGAGAAGACCAGCAACTTCAACTGGACCTGGGAATCTTTTGCGAATTATAATTTCAGGGTAAAACAGGACCACAACTTTGAAACCGTATTAGGTTTCTCTATGGCCAAAGTATCCGGCAATGCTGCCGGTGCCACCCGCCAGGATGTGCCTTTCAACTCCTGGGAGTTTGCTGACTTTACTGCTGCTACCGGCAATAATACCGCCACCAATACCAATGCACTGGCCGGATATTATTACCAGTACTTCCGGAGAAACCTCTCCTACTTCACCCGTATCAACTACGACTACCAGGAAAAATACCTCGCATCTTTTACTGCCCGTCGTGATGGCTCTTATGCATTCGGCGCTAATAATAAATACGCCAACTTCTTCTCCGGTTCTGTGGGCTGGGTGGTAAGCAAAGAGAATTTCTTTCAGTCTGATTTCATCGATCACCTGAAGATAAGAGGTAGTTATGGCTCTATCGGTAATGAGAACGTGGATCCGCAATCAGTGTCCATCATCACCGGTGGTTCCAGCTACGGCCCTACTGCCAACAGCAACGGCTATACGTTTGGTGATATCTTCTATCCCGGTTCCACCGTTGGCTCTGCCGCCAATGATGAATTAGGATGGGAAAAACAATTGCAACTGAATGCCGGTTTTGATATCACTTTCTTCAAAAGAAAATTCTCTTTGTCCGCTGATTATTTCCGGAAGGAAGTAGAAGGTCTTTTATTTACGCCATCGGCTTCTTTGTATTTGGGTACTGTTCCCATTCCTACCGCTAATATCGGTTCTACCAAAAGCGCCGGTATCGATCTTACCCTAGCCTACAATGAAACCATTGGCCGTTCTTTTAAACTGAACACCTCCGTTACTTTCACTACCTCGAAGAATGAAGTAACGGCTACCAATACAGATGGCACGGCCAAGATATTTGGTGGTTATTATTTCAATGGACAGTCACAAAGTGTAACCGTATTTGAGAAAGGCTACACTCCCGGTTATTTCTACGGATTTGTCACCAACGGTTTGTTTCAGAATGCAGCCGAAGTAAGTTCACATGCGGTACAAACCGGCGCACAGCCTGGTGATATCCGTTTCGTGGATATGAATAAGGACGGTATCATCACCGCTGCAGATAAAACAAAGATCGGCGATCCCTTCCCCGACTTTACCATCGGCTGGAACCTGGCCCTCGAATACAAGAATTTTGATTTTAATGCCTTTACCTATGCTTCTGTAGGTAATGATGTGTACAGTGCGTATGAAAGAAATGCCAACTACTCCAATAAGTACAGGGGTGTGCTGGCCCGCTGGACCGGCGAAGGCACTACCAACGATGCAAAGAATCCCCGTTACTCCTTTACCGATGCTAACAGCAACATCCGTGTTTCTGACCGGTATGTGGAGGATGGTTCTTTCATTAAAATGAAGAATATACAATTGGGTTACACCTTCCCTGCTACCATGACCAAGAAAGTATTCAGCCGCCTCCGCATCTATGCGCAGGTAAAGAATGCATTCACTTTGACCAAGTACACCGGTTACGATCCTGAGATCGCCGGTGGTATCCTGGATACCGGTATCGACAGGGGCGCTTATCCACAAGCAAGGACCTATTCATTTGGTATCGACATTAAACTCTAATCTTCAACTTTAATAAGTAGTACGATGAAAAATATATCAATCAAAATACTCAGCCTGGTGTTCTTCAGCGCCTCGCTTGCTTCCTGCAAAAAATGGGTGGATTATGATCCGAAAGAAGACTTCAGGATCACCCAGGAGGAATACCTGAAATCAGAAACCGATTACCGCACCATGGCCGTGAGTGTGTACACTCCCATTCAATGGCTGAACCAGGCAGTGCCGGTTGGTGATATCGCTTCTGACAACTCTGTAAGCGGCGGAGAGAATGCTTCCGATGTATTGTCGCTGCAGCAGATAGATGACTTTACCCATACTCCTAACAACTCCACCCTTACTGAATTATGGGTGGCTGCGTATGAGGGTATCAACAGGGCCAACTACCTGCACCAGTACAGGGCCACTAACCTTGCCGGCCAAACAGTTGACTTTGCCGGTAAAGATGCGCTGTATGGCGAGATCTATTTCCTGCGGGCTTATTATTATTTCCACCTCGTGAAGTTCTTTGGAGAAGTGCCGTTGTTTGTGGACAAACGCCTCACCCTTAGCGAATCCAAAACACTTCCCCGCTCACCCAAAGCAGATGTGTACAGGGCCATAGAAACAGATCTTACCAATGCTATCGCTGTATTACCTGCGGTACAGGTACAGAAAGGACGCATCACCAAATATGCTGCCCAGGCTTTGTTGGGTAAAGTGTATTTGTATCAAAAGAAATATGATGCTGCTGCTGCCATGCTGGAAAATGTGATCACTTCCAATGCCTTCACCCTGGTGGCCGATTTTAATTCTATCTTCTTACTCTCTGGTGAGAACGGACCTGAATCAGTATTTGAGATACAGTACTCTAACGGTTCTCCTTATTATAACTGGGGCGGTGTTACAAGAGGACAGGGCAATCACTCCGTACAGCAATGCGGTATCAGGGGCCTGAACGGTTCTGCTGATATGCCTTATGCCGCCGGATGGAGCACTAACCTGCCTGCACAAAACCTGGCGGCTGCTTATGCTGCCGGTGATAAAAGAAAAGCGGTGACCGTATTAGACATCGAAGCCTACAAAGCGGCCAATCCTTCTTACAATATCACTTACCAGGTAGCGCCGTTCAAGAACACCGGTTTATATAACCAAAAATACCTGCCAAGAAAAGGACAGACCTCCGGTCAGGTGGAACTGAACTACCAGAATAATTTCCGCACCATCCGCTATGCAGATGTATTGCTGATGGCCGCTGAAGCTAATAATAAAGCCACTGCACCGAATGATGCCAAAGCACAAACCTACCTGAACCTGGTACGCCGCCGTGCCTTTGGTGATCTGCTGCATGATATTACCGCCACCGGCAATACACTTTACTTAGCCATACTGGATGAGCGCCGCCTGGAACTGGCCATGGAAGGAGAACGTTTCTTCGACCTGGTAAGAACCGGACAGGCTGCTGCCAAGCTGCCCTCTTTTATAGTAGGCAAGCATGAAGTGTTTCCTATACCACAGGCAGAGATTGATATTTCCGGCATCGCACAAAACCCGGGATACTGATCATTAACTAATTAAACTAACAATTATGAAATCAATTAAATATTTAAGCTGCCTGGTTTTGCTGATGGCTTTTGCGATCAGTTGCAAAAAGGAAATCAATGATGATGTGTCCTTTGTGGAAAATGCCGTCTCACCAGATCAGTTATCCGTACTGTTTGAGATCACACAGGATAATACGGGTCTTGTTACCATTACTCCCAACGGGAATGGCGTGGCCCGCTATGAAGTATATTATGGACACGGTGCCGCCACCCCCACCAGTGTGGCACCCGGTAAGAACACCACTCATATCTACCCGGAAGGAGTATATACGGTAAGAATAGTGGCGTACAGTGTTACCGGTAAAGTAACAGAAATAACAAAGCCTCTCACGGTATCATTCCGGGCTCCGGAAGACCTGGTGGCATCCGTTACAGTTGATGCAGCTAACAATTTCAAAGTAAACGTGACCGCTTCTGCTCTCTACGAAACCAACTTCAGGGTATTTTTCGGAGATGTGGTAGGTGAGACGGGCCTTGTTTTCTTAGAAGGACAAACACCCAGTCATGTATATGCAGCGGTAGGTACGTACACCGTACGGGTTGTTGCCTATAGCGGTGGTGCTGCCACCACTACTTACACGACCACCATCACCATTACTGACCCTGTATTATTACCCCTGACGTTTGAATCGCCTACGGTCAATTACACCTTTACCAATTTTGGTGGTGGCGTAGCTACCCGGATAGACAATCCGCAGTCAGGCGGTATCAACACCAGCGCTAAAGTAGGCCGCATGGTAAAAAATGCGCCGGAAATTTGGGCCGGTAGTTTTATTGCCCTTGGTAATCCTATAGATTTTTCTGCCAACAAAGTATTCCGGATGAAGGTCTTCTCTCCACGGGTGGGGGCAAAAGTTTTATTGAAAACGGAGAACCTCACGAATGGTTCCATCTTTTTTGAAAAAGAAGTGCTGACCACCGTTGCTAATGCCTGGGAAGATCTCGCCTTCGATTTCAGGACCATTAATACGGCTAACTCTTACCAAAAGGTCGTACTGATCTTTGATTTTGGTGTTGTAGGCGACGGCTCTCCTAATTTCACCTGGTTGTTTGATGATATCCGCCTCGTGAATCAGATGCCCGTTGGCATACTTAACCTGCCTGTTACATTTGATCTGCCGGGAGTGAATTATGAAGTGATTGACTTTGGAGGTAATCAAAGTGTGGAAGCCGCAGATCCTTTAGTGCCGGCCAATAAAGTAAAGAAAACCACCAAACCCACCGGTGCTGAAGTATGGGCCGGTACTACAATGGGCGACAGGTTCTCTGCCCCTATCCCCTTTACCGCTACTAAAACACAAATGAGTGTAAGAGTGTACTCTCCGGCT
>JAEUVL010000339.1 GCA_016786965.1 Chitinophagaceae bacterium | reverse complement strand
GCAGATAAGTTGTGCAATTAACTTGCACGGGCACTAGGATTCGAACCCAGATCAAAGGTTTTGGAGACCCGTATGCTACCGTTGCACCATGCCCGTATGAAAGCTAAAAGCTATTAGCGGGTGGCCAATAGCTCTTAGCATTATGTTTTCAAAGATAGCCAATTTGTCAATTAAGCCTTAGGCTAACGGCTAAAAAGCTATCTGCTTCTTTACTTCACGATTTCAGTTACCTGACCGGCGCCTACTGTACGGCCACCTTCACGTATCGCAAATTTCAAACCTTTCTCCATCGCAATTGGCTGGATCAGTTTTACATTCAACGACGTATTATCACCAGGCATAACCATTTCAGTACCAGCGTTCAATTCTACCTCTCCGGTTACGTCAGTCGTACGGAAATAGAACTGAGGACGGTATTTGTTAAAGAATGGTGTATGACGTCCACCTTCTTCTTTGCTCAGTACGTATACTTCAGCTTTGAATTCAGTGTGCGGAGTGATAGAACCAGGCTTACAGATAACCATACCACGACGGATCTGTGTTTTCTCAATACCACGGAGCAGCAAACCAGCATTGTCACCGGCTTCACCCTCATCCAGCAATTTGCGGAACATCTCCACACCTGTGCAAGTTGAAGTAAGGGGGGCTTCTACCAATCCTACAATCTCAACAGCCTCACCTACTTTGATGCGACCTCTTTCAATACGGCCTGTAGCAACTGTACCACGACCAGTAATAGAGAACACGTCTTCTACAGACATCAGGAACGGCTGATCAACCGGACGGGGAGGCAGCGGAATATAAGAATCCACAGCAGCCATCAGTTCTTCTACTTGCTTCACACCTTCAGCATCACCTTCCAATGCTTTGATTGCAGAGCCTTTGATGATTGGCGTATTAGCACCATCAAAACCGTAGAAAGTCAGCAGGTCACGAATTTCCATTTCCACCAGTTCCAACAGTTCGGGGTCATCAACAAGGTCAACTTTATTCATAAATACCACAATCTTAGGTACACCCACCTGGCGGGCCAGCAGGATGTGCTCTTTTGTTTGGGGCATGGGGCCGTCTGTAGCAGCTACCACAAGAATAGCGCCGTCCATTTGGGCAGCACCAGTGATCATGTTCTTAACATAGTCAGCGTGACCAGGACAGTCAACGTGAGCATAGTGACGGTTATCCGTCTGATACTCAACGTGAGCCGTGTTAATCGTGATACCACGTTCTTTTTCTTCAGGCGCAGCATCAATTTCATCATATTTTTTTGCCGTTGCCATACCTTTTGAAGCCAGAATGGTGGTGATGGCAGCAGTCAAGGTTGTTTTACCATGGTCAATGTGGCCGATGGTACCAACGTTAACGTGGGGTTTGTCCCTTTTGAAGGTCTCTTTTGACATTGTTATCGGTTTTTAAGTTGTGTTGACTAAATTATTGTTTTTCTATAAATGAAGCCGGGAGTATTGCTACTATCAGCTTTTGTTGCATCGCACTCTTCATCTTCCTGTTCACTACACAGCAATTGGGCGAACTCCGCCTGGTTGCTTATGACATTGGTCAGACGGAGACCGTCAAACCTGTTGAGCCGTTAAAGGGAATTGAACCCTTGACCTCTTCCTTACCAAGGAAGTGCTCTACCACTGAGCTACAACGGCTTTTAACTGAGTCATTGAAGTCAGGGTGTCAAATTGGGTCAAACGGGCAAGCCCTTTTCATATTTGACTTATTTGACTCATTCGACTCTCGTATGAGCGGGAGACCGGGCTCGAACCGGCCACCTGAAGCTTGGAAGGCTACCGCTCTACCAAATGAGCTACTCCCGCTTACACCGGAATGAAAATTCCGGTAAATTATCTCAACCCGGAGGCTAATCCGGTTCACAAAGAACTACCACCATCGTATCCTGCGAAAACCCGGTGGATAAAGTGGGCAGAGAAGGATTCGAACCTCCGTACTCCGAAGAGAACAGATTTACAGTCTGTCGCCTTTAGCCACTCGGCCATCTGCCCAAAAATTTTCCTGAGCCACTTGTCGGAGTCGAACCAACGACCTACTGATTACAAATCAGTTGCTCTACCAACTGAGCTAAAGTGGCGAATAAAATACCCTTTTTCTTTTTTTGGCATAAAACCATATTTCAGGGCAATCCAAGCAATAAAGAGCTACCCCCATTTATTGGGGAGGCAAAGGTAAGGGAATTTGATAATCGGAAAAATTTTGAGAGATAATTTTTTGCTTGTTTTCAGCAAGTTGTGAATAATTGCTAAGAGAGGTTTTATATGGCTGTATAAATCTTCGTGGTGGGGGTAAATAAAAAGACCCTGCCTCTATTCTTTCGGGGCAGGGTCTTGTAATCGTTTAAGCGGCTTTTCTTTCTTTATTTCTTTTTATTTGAACTACCAGTGAATCGAAAGCATCATCGAAAGACTCTTCGAATGATTTTGAAGTTGATTTTACAAAAAAATTGTGACGCGGAATGTGTACCCTGATCTCTGCAATCTTGTCCTTGATGGCGTGAACTACATTGTCAAGTTTCAGAAACACATTTACCTGAATGATTCGGTCGCTGAATAAGTTAAGCTTTTCTAATTTTCTTTTTACGTACTCAATTAACTTACTGTCAGCATTGAAATGAACAGTTTGAATGTTTACGTTCATAATCATCATTTTTTAAACAGTGAAACAATAAATAAAGAACTCTTTAATGGCTTTTTTCAAAGGGTGGGTTCTTCTATCACATTCAAGTTACTGCAAAACGTCCTTTCACCCAAGTAAAATTCTGGTAATTTTTTATTGTGTAAGTACAAACTTTTAGGCCTTTGGATGTGCCTTTTTGTGAATATCTTTCAGCTTTTCTATTGTATTATGCGTATACACCTGCGTGGAAGCCAGGCTGCTGTGTCCCAGCAGTTCTTTTACAGCATTCAGGTCGGCCCCATTATTCATCAGGTGTGTGGCAAATGTATGACGAAGCACATGGGGGCTTTTTTTATCAAGCGTACTGGCCTGCCCTAATATCTTATTCACCAGCAAATAAGCATATTTGGGATACATTTTTCTCCCTTTTTCAGTTACCAGCAATATATCCTCTGTAATTCCAAACTCCTTGTTTTTCAATTCCTTATACTCGTTGATCATGGCCGCTACTTCCCGGCTTACCGGGATGATCCTCTCTTTATTCCCTTTTCCCAGCACTTTTATTTGTGAGTTACTGAAATCAACCTGTTTTTCTTTCAGGTTTATCAGCTCACTCAGCCGCATCCCAGTGGCATAAAAAATAGTGATCAGCATTTTCGCATTCAAGGTCTTCCAATCCTCAGCAGATTGGTCCAGGGTCTGTATCAACCTTGCGGTATCTTCCTCTTTTACAAATACAGGTAACCGCTTGCCAATTTTTGGACTGACCACCTTTGCCATAGGCGTAGCATCAATATTTCCAATTTTTATATGGTATTTAAAAAAGGATTTCAGGCTGGATATTTTCCGGTTGATGGTTTTGGCTGTCAGGCCGTTCTCCTTCAAGGACGCCAGCCAACTGCGAACAAAACTATGATTGATCTGCCTTATACCGCCCCCACCAAATTGCAGGTCCAAATAGTCAGAAAAGTCAGTTATATCATGCTCATATGAGACGATAGTATGAATCGAGTATCTTTTCTCAAACTTAAGAAAATCAAGAAACGGCTGCAGGGATGATTGGGCTAAAGAAGACATACTTGAGCCTTAAAGTTACACAATAAAAATAGCCGCTCCGGTAGAAACGGGGCAGCTATTAAATATTATCCGGCTATTTCGAAGAAACTATTTTTCGATCTTGCCGCTGGCTATTTGTTGCTTGTAAACTGCTTTCAGCACTTCGCCACGACGCCTTACAGAAGGCTTGGTGAAGCTTTGACGTTCACGCAGTTGCAATAAAACTTTCGATTTCTCGAATTTCTTCTTGTACTTCTTTAACGCCTTGTCGATGTTTTCGCAGTCTTTTGAATCAATAATAAGCATAACTTTTATACCTCCTTGGTACTTTTTTAGTTCCGATTTTTTCGGGTGGCAAAGATAGGTTGGAATCCTGAAAGTTTCAAGTTTAATATCTAAAGTTTTACACAGGCCGTTTTCTGGCCCAAAATCGCAATAACCCTTTACTTTGCAGGCATGTTTACAGGTATCGTAGAAACCACCGGCACTATTAAATCAGTGATAACCAATGGCACCAATCGTACCTTTTGGATCGAATCTTCCATTTCCCCTTTATTGAAAGCGGACCAGAGTGTAAGCCATAGCGGAGTTTGCCTGACTGTGGAAGAAATTAACGGCCATCAGCACAGGGTAACAGCTATTGATGAAACCTTGCAGAAAACCAACCTTAAAAACTGGAAGACCGGCTCCCTCCTAAACCTGGAACGTTGCCTCCAATTAAACGGTCGGCTGGATGGGCATCTTGTGCAGGGACATGTAGACGCTACAGGAACCTGCGTGAAAATGAAAGAGAAGGATGGCAGTTGGGAGTTTGAGATAAATTACCCGGGAAAATTTTCCGGTCTCATCATAGAAAAAGGCTCTGTTTGCCTCAATGGGATCAGCCTTACTGCTTTTGATGTGAAAAAGAAAACCTTCCGAGTGGCCATCATTCCTTACACTTTTAACCATACGAATATTAAAGAACTGAAAAAAGGTGACCTGGTGAATATCGAGTTTGATATGGTAGGCAAATACATCATTAATAATATCAGCAAACTCAAAAAATAGCCCGGTAATATTACCAATCTATAATGAAAATTGAAAACCCCAACAGGCAACATTATCCGGCGCTGGACGGATTGCGGGGGCTGGCTATTTTATTAGTAGTGGTTTATCACAATTTCGGTTTCATTAATTATTTCTTTTTCGGCTGGTTGGGCGTTGATCTGTTTTTTGTACTCTCGGGTTTTCTTATCACTGATATATTATTAAAGACCACCTCATCCCCTAAGTACCTTTCTAATTTTTATGTGCGGCGGGTCCTGAGGATTTTTCCGCTATACTACCTTTTTGTCGTTCTTTGCCTCTTTGTACTGCCACACCTTAGTCCCCACTTTGATGTAGCCTATTACTCAGACAATCAAGTATGGATATGGACTTACTTACAAAACTGGCTGTACATCTTCCACCCACATGATGGGACCAATGCACTCCATCATCTTTGGTCACTGGCGGTAGAAGAGCAATTTTACCTGATCTGGCCGTTCATTATTCTTATAATAAAAAAACCTGCCTACTTGCTGGGATTTATTTCTCTGGTATTGGTAGCAGTCGTAGGATTTAGGCTATGGATTTGGCTGAACCAGGTAGCCGATCTTGCCTATTTTAATCTCTACACTTTTTCCCGCATAGATGGCATTTGTATTGGCTGTATGATAGCCCTTCTGCAGCGGATAAATCCTGGCTTTTTAAAAAAATATACACCCTGGATAGTGCTCTTCTTTGCTGTAATGAATTTTGCTTTCTTTTTCGTAAACCGAAAACATGAGTTTGGATTTCCCTACCTGGCGCTGGCCGGCTACACCACTTTTGCTATGATGTTTGGGCTATTGGTTAACGATGCAGTAACCGGTGACAGTAGGATCATTCAAAAAATATTCTGTTTCCCACTGCTTAGGTTCTTTGGCAAAATATCGTATGGCTTTTATATGTTCCACTGGCCAGTGTACTTACTCACCGGTCACTGGCTTTTCGCTCAGTTCTCAAAATATCTTTCCGGCAACCTGCTTCATATCTCCGTTTCATTAGTTGCCACACTCACTGCTGTTATCATCAGTTGGTTAAGTTTCCGGTATTATGAAAGATATTTCCTGAAATTAAAAGATAAACTTGCCTAATACGCATTGATTTTATTATCTGCATTTTGATTGTATCTTTAGCGCAACTAAAATGACTGAGCAAATCACCATACTCATACCTGTGTTTAACGATAGTGAATCATTGAATACATTATTATTCAATCTGGATAAGGTTTTTAGTGAGGTGACTGATGCAAAATTCTCTGTTCTAATTGTGGATGATGGTTCTTCAGAGGCTGTAACAATCAAAAAAGGCACACGGTTTTCTATTCAACTCCTGCATTTGCAGCGTAATATTGGCCATCAAAAGGCCATTTCTGTTGGTCTTGCATATATTAAAGAAAACAGTAGTTGTAGTAAAATACTGCTAATGGATAGTGATGGCGAAGACAAACCAGAAGATGCTGCCAGTTTGCTAAAAACATCTGCAAATAACCCGGGAAAGATCATTTTTGCACAACGTAAATCAAGACAAGAAGGCACCCGCTTCCGTTTCTTCTACCGATTGTATAAACTGGCCTTTAGGATACTCACTGGTCAAAAGATATCATTTGGCAATTTCATGGTAATGCCCAAAGAATTGCTTGAAAAAGCTGTTTATTATAGTGAGATATGGAATCACATAGCCGGTGGTATATTAAAAGCCGGGTTGCCTTATATAGCGGTGGAAACGCACCGTGGAAAAAGATATGCTGGTCAATCAAAGATGAATTTCAACTCACTACTGATTCATGGATTAGGCGCCATCGCAGTTTTTATTGAAGTAATAGCCAGTCGTCTGCTGGTCTTTTCTTTAAGCCTGATCGGCATCTCTCTTGTTGCCATACTGGTGCTGGTAGGAGTACGAACTTTTACCACACTTGCTATTCCTGGTTGGACTTCCACAGTAGTATCTGCCATGCTGATCGTACTGCTGCAAAGTTTTCTTTTATCTCTTTTTACTATTTTTCTTTACCTGTCATCTCAATCACAACGGAAATTCATTCCTGCTCACCACTACAAAGATTATACAGGCCCTATTGAAACCATTCAGTAAATGACGGATGCATTTAAATACCAGGGGGATGAATTGGAATTATTTCAACACGCCAAAAACTGGAAGAAATATTTTTCAAAAAACATACAGCCTTTTATCAAAGGGAGAGTGCTGGAAGTTGGTGCAGGTATTGGGGCCACAACCCTGCTGCTAAATAATGGGACTGCCCCTTCATGGCTGATGCTCGAACCTGATGCTAACATGTCCGACCAGCTTCAAATTAAATTGGAGAAAAACGAATTTCCCGTCAATACCTTCTTAAAAAAAGGGACCATTAATAACATAACGGACTCTTTTGATACCATTATTTATATAGATGTATTGGAGCATATAGAAGCTGACAGGGCTGAATTGAAAAAAGCTTTTGCTCTGCTGAATCTGGGTGGGCATATTATTGTGTTATCCCCGGCCTTTCAATTTTTATTTAACCCTTTTGACAAAGCCATCGGACATTTCAGGAGGTACTCCAGAAAAATGCTGAAAGAAATAAGCCCAGACGGCTCGATACTTATCAGTAACAGGTACTATGATACAGTTGGCTATTTTGCGGCACTGGTAAACAAATTTTTTCTCCGGCAGCATTATCCTTCTGTAAGGCAGGTGCTGTTCTGGGACAGATGGATGATCCCAGTATCCAGGCTATCTGACAAAGTATTTTTTCACAGCTTTGGCAAAAGCATAATTGCTATCTGGCAAAAAACAAGCGGTTGAATAAATCCAGCTTTACATAGTTTTGCTATTACAATATGCAGTACAATCTTGAAGGGATATCTTTCGATGAGGTGGTGAACAATAAAGGCATCAGCTATACTGCTTTCAGAAGCAGACTTCAACCAGCCTACTCAAAAGTTTGGTGGGATATCTTTAAAGGATATTTTTTCTTGCTTCTCATATCAGCCATCTTCATATATCTGGATAACAGATATCATTCAGCAAAATGGATACTGATATTACCATTTGCAATATTGATAGGTTATATCACTGCTTTCATTGCCCTCTTTATTCACGAGGCTGGCCACTTCAATATCCACCCTTCTAAAAAGATAAATGACACTCTTGCCACTCTATTCCTTTGCCTTCCCTTTGGCTTATCCATGAAATCATACCGCAAAATCCACTGGCAGCACCATCTTTACCTGGGTACTCCGCAGGATACGGAGGTCTCCTACTTTAATGCACTCACAAAACTTTTTATCCTTGAAACTTTGACGGGAATCCATCTTATACGCACAATATCCAAAAAAGAAAAAAGCGAAGTTCTTACAAAAGACCAGGTGCGACAAAGCCGTATTATGCTATTTGGAGGCTTACTTTTCCATTCAATTATCCTGATACTATTGATATACACGAATAACTGGGCCTATGCTATTACATGGGTACTTGGTTTTGGCGTATTCTTCCCTTTTTTTGCCACCATCAGGCAATTACTTGAACACCGTGATGAACTGGCACATCATGCCAGCAATTTTCGAGCTCAGCCTCATGGAAAGGTCACCCGCCTGTTTGTGCATACATTGCTCAGCAGCAGTTTTGGGGCAGCAGGTTTTACCCGGCACCTTATACATCATTGGGACCCGCAGATATCCTATACACGACTGGGGGAAATAGAAGAATTTCTACTCAACTGTGAAAGAGTTGCTCCAGTCATACTTTCGTCTAAAACGACCTATCTAAAAACTGTAAAAAAATTACTTGCTGCTCCATGACACCTGTTCCATCACATTGTCCCGTATGCCAGCAAAAGAATATCGAACTTTGGAGTGTGGCAAAAGACTATGAGTATTTCTCTGTGCCGGACGAATTCAGCTATTATCAATGTATCAGTTGTCGTGCTGTTTTTATACACCCGGTACCACTCGCTCTTTTAAAAAAGATATACCCCCCCAATTACTACTCCTTTGTAAACAACGGGAAAAGTATTGTTGTACGGACAAAGGAATGGCTGGATAAGCGTTTCTTTAAAAAGATACTAGCTCAACTGCCTGGAAAAGATCTTTGCGCATTGGATATAGGCGGTGGCACAGGCTGGATGCTTGATGTGCTAAAAGCAACAGACAGCAGGATCGTATTTACCCAAAGCGTCGATATTGATACTGAAGCTAAAAATATTGCAGAAGCAAAGGGACATGCTTACTTTGAAGGTACAATTGAAGAATTTGATACAAACAGGAAATTTGATCTGATCCTTATGCTGAACCTTATTGAGCATGTAGCCGATCCACTTGCTGTTTTACAAAAGGCAGAGACGTTACTTTCCACAGATGGTATAATTATAATTAAAACCCCAAATACCGAAAGCTTAGATGCCAGATTATACAAAAAAACATATTGGGGCGGCCTGCATTGCCCCAGGCATTGGGACATTTTTTCACAAAAGAGTTTCCGGCATTTGCTCCTTTCTACAAATCTGGTTGTCAAAAAAATGACCTATACGCAAGGGGCTCCCTTTTGGGCTTTCAGTGTCATAGCCTCACTATACAGAAAAAAAAAGGTCCATATCTCCGCAGAAAAACCAATAATCTTTCATTGGCTTTTTGCACCGCTCAGTGCAGGCTTCGCCCTTTTTGATTTTATTCGCCGACCGTTTGCAAAAACGTCACAGATGTTTATTCTGCTGCGAAAAGGTTCTAATAAATGACAAGGGTGTTGCCAAAATTTTTCTCTATTTTGTAGCGGGCAAATTCGCTATATCTTCATGAATCTATCAACATCCTTTCAGCAAAACCGTATTCATCACCGGAATTACATTTTGCTATTGTTTATTTGCCTGCTTGCCTACTGGCCATTAACTTTTGGTCTGTTCAGTGTAAAGAACGATGCCATTCATTACTTCCTGCCTTACCGGTTCCACATAAGTGAAGCATTGCGAAATGGAGAATTCCCCTTTTGGAGCCCCTATATATATCTTGGCAACCCGGTATATGGAGATATGCAGAGCGGTGCCTGGAACCCCATAGTGTGGCTCTTTTCTGCTATCGGAAGATATGACCTCACTTTATTCCATTACGAAAACCTACTGTATATATTTCTAGGCGGTATTGGAATGTATAAACTCACCAACCGTTTCACTAACCACTCACATACTGCATTATTAATCGCCACCACTTATATGCTAAGTGGGTTTATGCTTAGCGGTCAGTTGATTAACTGGCTGGCCGCAGCAGCCTTTATACCATTTGTCATTTACTATTATATTCTTGCCATTACAATAAATTCATCCTCCTATGCTATTAAGACCGGCATCGCTCTTTTCTTTTTGTTTACAGCAGGCTATCCTTCCTTTTTTATTTTAACAGGGTACCTACTGATTCTTATTTTTCTCACCTTTTCCATCAATCATTCTAGAAAAGATAAGCCTGTAATAGGTTATTGGAAAAAGCTCTTGCTGCATCAACTGTTGATCGTCCTGGTATTTGCGGGGTTATCATTGCCTGCTATCGTATCTTTTATAGACCTGCTTCCCCATTATCAGCGGGGCAACGGTACCAGCTACCAGGACTCGGTAACTAATGCATTTAGTATACAGCATTTTATAACATTGCTATTCCCTGGCACAATAAAAGCCAATGACATTATTTCTGCTACCGACGTGACCTGCCGGAATATATACATTGGTATACTACCCCTCATCATCTTAGCGGTGTTACCTCCAAAGTGGAGTCTTAGAAATATCTTACTTGCGGCACTAGCCGTGTTCTCCATTCTATTCAGCCTGGGAGATGCCACCCCTATCAGGAAATTATGCTATGACTTTATTCCTTTGCTTGACACATTCCGGCATCCTTCACAAATTCGGTTATTCTTCATACTCGCTCTGTTGTTGCTTGCG
>JAEUVL010000331.1 GCA_016786965.1 Chitinophagaceae bacterium | reverse complement strand
GCTTTTGGAATGGGTATTGACAAGCCTGATATCCGTTTCGTTATCCACTATAATATTCCCAAGAGTATTGAAAACTATTACCAGGAAACGGGCCGTGCGGGCCGTGATGGACTGGAAGGAAAATGTGTGCTGTATTATTCCCATAAGGACGTAAGTAAGCTGGAACACCTGATGCGGGACAAACCTCTTAGTGAAAGAGAAGTTGGGGCACAACTAATAAACGAAACTGTCGCCTTTGCAGAAACAGGAGTTTGCCGCCGTAAGATACTAATGAGTTATTTTGGCGAAGAGTATGAAAAGGAAAACTGCGGTCAGTGCGATAACTGTAAGCACCCTAAAGAAAGGCTGGAGGCCAAAGATGAAGTGGTAATCGCTTTAAAGGCCATCAAGGCATTGGACGAACGCTTCGCCACCGACTATGTGGTACAGATCATCAGCGGTAAGCTAACTCCCCAGATACAAATGTTCCGCCATGATGCCTTAGATGTATTTGCCAGTGGCAATGACAGGGACAATCATTTCTGGAACTCACTAATACGCCAGTTGATCCTGGAAGGGTTATTGACAAAAGATATTGAAGAATACGGGGTGTTGAAATTCACTAAAAAGGCGGAAGTATTTTTGAAGAAGCCGAAATCATTCCAGATCGTACTAAATAAGTTGTATGATGATGCGAATGCTGACGATGAAGAAACAACAGAAACCACAGGTGGGGCAGCCCTGGATGAAAAATTGATTGAAATGCTGCTGGAGCTTCGTCAAAAGGAAGCCAAGAAAAAGAACCTGCCACCATTTGTTATTTTCCTTGAATCATCCTTGCAGGATATGGCCACTTTCTATCCCATAACGATGGAAGGGCTGGAGAAGTGCCAGGGGGTTAGCAAAGGCAAGGCGTTGAAATATGGCCGCCCCTTTGTGGACCTGATTGCCCGCTATGTTGAAGAGAATAGTATTGAGCGGCCGGATGATTTTGTGATGAAGAGTGTGGTTAATAAAAGCGGCAGCAAAGTTTATATTATTCAAAACACAGATAAAAAGGTATCGTTGGAAACCATTGCCAAAAATAAAGGCTGGCGGATGGACGAAATGCTGGAAGAAATGGAGACCATTGCGGCGAGTGGCACCAAGTTGAACCTGGATTATGCCATTGATGAAATGCTGGATGAAGACGACCAGGACGAGATCATCGAGTATTTTAAAAGCTGCGAGACATCCTCGTTGCAGGTGGCCCAGGAAGAGTTGTCGGAGTATAATTTCAATTGGGAGCAG
>JAEUVL010000256.1 GCA_016786965.1 Chitinophagaceae bacterium | reverse complement strand
CAAACCAAAAAGATAGCGTACAAAAGCCATAGCGGCAGCACAGAGAATTTTTCATATGCAGTAGAGAATGATCTGTTTGATATGGGTAATTCCAACTTTGGCCATGCACCGCAACGGGACGTCGTAACCGCACAGTTAGACAGTGTTATTTATGTGTGTGATACGTTGTCTATACTCGTTACCAGTGAGTACTGCGCCCGGATCAATCGTGCCACGTCAAAGCCGGTATCCGATCCGCTAAAATGGAAAGCAGGCAGGGAAATGGTCTTTCATCATCCATTATTTTCAAGGCAGCATTCGCTTGACAGTATAAAAAGAGTGATCAGGGAGCAATATAATTTTCAGAACCCCGTAGAGAAGGTGGTGTTTGTAGGATTTGATAATAAGAAAAAGAAATACAAGGGCTTTTCAGTGGTGCCGGTTGGCAATAGTAATAATGATCAGTCGCCATTCGGCGGACAATTTGTATGGATACTAAGTCTTATTGCCTTGGTTTCCTTATTGGCAGCAGCAGCCACCTGGCGTTATTACCAGTGGAAGAATCCTGTTAAAGCAGCAACGGCTCACTCCTCCTGATCGGGTTGTTATTGTTCATGTAATAGCTAAATGCAGATGATATGAAGGCATTCCTCCTGGGTATATTTTCTTTAGTTAGTCTGGTGGTGACAGCACAAACGAAAAAGATCGCTTTCAAAAGCCATAGTGGCAGCGATGAAAACTTTTCCATTGCGCTGGAAGGTAATTTATTTGATATGGGTAATTCCAATTTCGGCCTTCCTTCGGATATAGACAAATGGCCATCGCATTTAAAGCCCGGTACTACTGAACTGGATAGTGTGATCTTCATCAAAGATTCCGTAGCGGTATTGGTCTCGCATAAAAAAATTTCTGTAACAGACCAAAGGATAAGCAAGAAAGATACACTGCATGGGCGGGCTCTTTTTTCCAGGAAGATATCCGTCGATAGTATAAGGAAAGGATTGATAAAGGAGATATATTTTACCAACTCTGTCGATTCCGTAAAATTCATCGGGTTCGACAAAAAGAAGAAGAGAAAGAACAATAGTTTGCCAGTAATGGGTACTTCAGGACAAAATACTAACGGGCCTTTTGACTCCCAGGCATTGCTCATTATTGGTCTTATAATATTTTTTTCATTAGCTGCCGGGTTGTTTACCTGGAAATATAGCCCGGTGCGTCAAGGCTAGCAGGAAGTTTTTAGTACATCAATTCAACTCTCATGCAAAAGAGGTATTCGGTTAGTTACAGCAGTACTTCTTTCTTTGTTCTTCTTTGCATGATCTTCATTCCCTTTCCGTTTCACCTTTTTCCGGCACAACAGGATTTTACTGAATTAGTATTGGGCAGGTTGATCGGAATGGTAAGCTCTGCCATCTTTAACCTGCCGCTCAAAAGCACATTGGTACATTCTGATTCCATATCAATGTATGTACTGGTACTATTGTTATTTATTTTGGGAGTTGTGCTTGCGCTGTTGTTTCAGTACAATGGCAAATGGAAGCCATACCGGGACAGGATTTTTTATTTCATCCGGATCGCCGGCTGTTATTACCTGGCACTAATGCTGCTGAAGTATGGGCTGGATAAAGTATTTAAGTATCAGTTCTATTTACCAGAGCCCAATATTTTATATACACCGCTGGGGCAGGTGGATAAAGACCTCCTGTACTGGACCTCTATGGGAACATCCAGGGCCTATAATATCTTTTTAGGTTCGATAGAAGTAATCGCAGCCTTGCTGTTATTATTTAAACGAACCAGGATGGCAGGGTTGCTAATTGCCGCTTCAGCAATGGTACAGGTAGTGATGGTCAACTTTGGATTTGATATTTCGGTGAAGTTGTACTCTTGTTTTTTGCTCCTTCTTTCCTTGCACCTGTTGCAGCCATATTACCAGCGTTTGTGGCAGTTTCTTTTTGACCCCGGAAAAATGATCATGCCGGTAACCGCTAAAGGAAATTTAATAAACCACCCCTTCGCCTATGTATTTATTAAGTGCATGACGATAGGCATCATTTTACTGGAATCTTTGTATCCGTATCTCCGGTCGGGTCATTTTAATGATGACACTGCTCCGCGGCCCTACCTGCATGGTGCTTATGAAGTGCGGCAGGTTATTTCCGGTTCAGATACACTACGGGGCAGCGATCTTCCGGTAAAGCGTTTCTTTGTTCACCGCAATTCGTATATCATCTTCCAGGACCAGGCAGATAAGATGGCGGATTACCGCTTTGATTATGCTAAGACAGATAACCTTTGGGTATTGACCGGTTACCAGGGGCAAAAGATAATCATGGGGATTCAGTATAATAATACAGACAGCACCATTCTGCTGGACTATACAAAGGGTGGTGGGAAAATGCTGTTAACAGCTAAAGCAATCGACTGGAAAAAGTTACCGGTATTGAAAAAAAGTTTTCACTGGACGGTGGATTAAAAGAGATTGGTTGATCTATTTGCCCCATTCCCATAAGCCCCATTTTACGGCATCCGGTATCTTCTCGCCGCTTTGCTTCAGGGTAAGTAATATATTACCACGGTGATGTGATTCATGAGAAATAAAGTAGCCAAGCAAGGGGATAGCTCCTTTTTTAAAACCTTTTACCTTGCCATCATTATCAGCGCTTAGCGAAAGCAGTTCTTCAATACCATTGGCAGAGTCGTTCAATGCCTTTTGAAGATCCTTTCTGTTGAATGGAGCTTCTTTACCAAGTGCTTTATACTTTTTGAAAATATCTTTCGCACATATCTCCAGCCATTGCATCCTTACATTATGTATATGTACCCATTGCTGGTACACGGTTCTGCCGCCGCGGGTACTCAAAGTTTTTTGCATACCTGCATCAGTAGTGTTATTGATCAGCAGGTTATTCATTTGGTGATGAATACGCCAGGCCTCTCTCAATTGTTCTTTCATGGAAGTTTATTTAGTCACCAAAATAGAAAATCCCTCCCACATTATGATGGGAGGGATCTTGTATCGGTTAAAAACGGGATTAGTTTTTAGGCTTTGTTTTCAGGTATTCTTCATATGCTTCCGGAGTTAATACTTCGGCAGTGATGTGTAATACCTTGGGGCCGTCAATACCGGCCAGCGTTACATAAACATCTTTATTTTGTGTCCCTACAGCAGGGGCATTGAATTGTACTTTTATCGATCCTGTTTTACCCGGCTCTATTGGTTGCTCAGGTTTTTCAGGAACTGTGCATCCGCAAGTGGCGGTAGCACTGGCCACCACAAGTGGCTTATCGCTTATATTCTTTATTTCAAAAGTGTAGGTTACCGGAACATTCTGCTTGATCTTACCAAAATCATGTTTGTCGGTTGACACTTTGATAACATCATCAGCTTTCAGCGGAGCTGGCTGTGCCATAGCAGTAAGGGTAAAAGCAAAAGCAGTGGCGAGTAAAAAGATCTTCTTCATGGTTTAAAATTTAAAAGGATTGTTTTTTTAATAAGTCAACAGATGAATTGGCAGGTGCTGAACCATCAGGGGCTTTCCACACGGTGCCTTTTATCACGAGAACTTTTGATTGAGTATTATTATAAGTAATTGTGATCGTTTTATTAAAAGGACCTTCCGCAGCAGCATTGTAGCCTACTTTTATTTTGGCAGTAGCGCCGGGAGCTATTTCATCACGGCTCCATTCAGGAGTGGTACATCCGCAACTGGCTTGTACATTATCCAGTTTAAGAGGTGTTTTTCCGCTGTTTACGATTTCAAAGCTGTAATAAACAGGTTTACCCTGTGGTATTTGCGCAAAATCATGCTCTGTCTTTTTAAGCACGAGAACATCGTCACCGGCTGGTTTTGCCTGGGCAATGGCCGGATTCGTGCCGTGGTTGTGCCCGTCATGCTCACTATGACCCGTTTGTTGGGCAAAAGCACTGACAGATAATACAAAGGCAAAGGAAAGGATAAAAGTTTTCTTCATAAAGCGTATTGATTTGAAGACCCCAAATTTAGCTGAAAGATGGCACATATACAATATGGGTTGCAGGCGCAGGCAGTAATTTTTGCCCACGGCGGCCTCTGTTTCAGGGCAGAAGGCTTATGTACCCAATCTTCCTATTTTTGTGACATGGAAAATACCAACCCAGAAATGCTTACCGAAGAAGGCAAACTGTCTTTTGCAAGGTTCAGGGAAGAAGTGCTGAACGACTACCGGATGGCCTGTATCAGCCGGGAAACCAGTTTGTTAGGCAGAAAAGAAGTATTGGGCGGCAAGGCCAAATTCGGCATTTTTGGCGATGGTAAAGAAGTGGCACAGGTAGCCATGGCCAAGTTCTTTCAACCCGGTGATTTCAGAAGCGGCTA
>JAEUVL010000254.1 GCA_016786965.1 Chitinophagaceae bacterium | reverse complement strand
TCGCCAGCCGGCCAACCACAAAAGGAAAAGAGGGGCAAACCAATTGTTTGGAATATTGCAGACTTGCCCGGCTATGGATATGCAGCCACAGTGTCGCAAAAAGCCCGGAATAACTGGGGCAATATGATAGAATCGTACATCCGCAAAAGGGAGAACCTCGTTTGTGTATTTGTGCTGATAGACAGCCGCCATACCCCCCAGGCCATTGACCTCGATTTTATTAACCAATTAGGGGAGTGGCAGGTACCTTTTGTGCTGGTATTCACCAAAACGGACAAGAATAAGCCGGGTGCGACAACACGGAATGTGGAGCTTTTTTTACAACGATTATTGGAGACCTGGGAGGAGCCGCCACCATATTTTCTCAGTTCGGCTGCAAAAAGAATAGGCCGAAAAGAAATTCTGGACTATATTGGAGGGCTAAATAGCAGTTTTACAAAGCTTTAGCTGAAAATACCCAAAAAGAGGTATGTTTTTTTTCAGAGATTTATAATACTTTGCACCATATTACGAACCACTTATGAGATCACTCTTATCCGAAAGAAATATCGTGGTAGTGCTATTTGTACTGGTACTCATCACTTTTTCACTGGCACAGGAAGACAGTAAGAAAATGGAACAATTATACTCCGGCTCCCGGGCTGCCGCTGTCTCCCATTACCTTACACAGCGTTCTGCTGAAATGAATTTACCTGCAATAGAGATCAGTAACGAAGTTTCTTCGCCTGTTTCAGAATAATATACCCACTTACGGGGATAGGGCTACTTTATCAGTGCTTTAGCTTTGCTGAAAAGCAATTGAATGAAAATTATTTTCTCGTTACTGTTTCTTGTTCCAATTGTTGTTTATTGTCAACCAGAAGAAGGGGGCAATAAAGACTCAGCGCTTAATGCCCGGCGTACAGATTCCATTGTTTCTTACCAGGCAAAAAAGAGAGACAGCATAGTCATTATACAGGCACAGGCTGATACGGACCTTATTCGGCAACAGTTCAGTAACAATGTGAACACTATCCTGGCAATACAAAAGGAGAATAAGGAACGGCAGAAAAAAGCGGCTATAAGGCGGATAGCTTTTGGAGCAGGATTGTTGATATTACTGATCGTTGGCCTAAGCCGAAGGAGGAAAAAATAAGGGAGAAGAAGGTATGTACAGAGAGTTCTCCATAAGTAACACACCGTTGTTCGGGGTATTGTATTTAGTTTACCACCTTATTGGCACAACTGCTGCTCGCAAAGGCCTCAGGTTTTGCTTTGAAGGCAAAGCCCATTCCAAGAATATAACCCATTGCTTCCTTTAGGGCATCATTGCTCTTGAAGCTGGGATTAGTGTTGATGTCAGCATGCACTTCCATATCCACATTGTACAGGGTAAACAGGTTACAGAGCTCATAAGCAATCTCAATGCTCTTGGCCACTTCCATCAGCATACGTTCTTTAATAGTGAACTGCTGGCGGGTCTTTTCATTGTGGATGAACATAAAGCCGCCATGTCCTTCCCGGAGGAAGACAATTACAGTGGCAAATTCTGTTTCCTGTCCTTTTACCTGTGAATCGGTGCCGATGCAAACCTTTAGCCGGAAACCTTTTTCTGTTTCCCGCCGGATGGCATTTTCAACAGCTTCCATGATGGGTAATTCAATTGGGTCGCCATTAAATTTTCTCCAGATCATATAAAAAGAGGTTTTCCTAAGTTACAGGAAAACCTCTTATAAACAATAGGGGGTACGGATTATTGCCCCGCCCAAAGGCGGCGGGGCGGAAAAAGTTATTGCAGAATTAATTTATCGGTCCATTGTTCAGCAGCGCCGGTAAAGCGGATCATGTACATACCGCCGGTGATGCCGGCCGTGCTGATCGTGTTAAAACCATTGGTCAGTTGTCCTTTGCGAACAGTTTTGCCATTCAGGTCATACACCTGGTAGGTGAAATTGCCAGGGCTGGTTACTGCCACGGTCTGGTTGCTCACCAGGTTGCTTACCAGTTGAGGTCTTGGGGAGGCGCCAACTTTACGCAGCGTAATGATATTGGAGTAATACTGTCTGCCATTATCAAAGGTTACATTCAGGCGGTATTGTGCGGCTGATGAAAGCAGTGGTTTGTAAATAAACGAACGGGCGTCATTAGCCGTTTGTGTTACCGGGCTGAAGTGTATACCATCAGTGGATGTTTCCAGGATCAGCTGAGTTACCTGCTCATCTGCATCAATGATCCAGTTGAGCTGGTGTTTATCGCCATTCAATTGCCCATTGAGTTTTAAGACTCTCAATGGAAGAGGGTTGCCGGCTATCAATTGTGCCTGCAGGGCATACGAGCCAAGACTGGCGTAGTTGGGTGCATACACATTTCCCCTGCCTTCAATTTTTATGTAATAGGTACCAGCATTGAGCATTGTGTCCACCACGGAGTTCAGCAAAGTACCCGGGTTATATACATTCAGCTGGGTTTCTGCACCATTGTACAGGGTAACCTGCAGATCAAGGTTTGAGCCTGCATTGCCGGTACCCACATTGTATGGTACAGCATTAAGTACAAACCTGCCGGCAGCCGGTAAGATGAACCGGATAAAATCCTGATCCGTATTGTTTTCCACCACGCCATTAATAGCAAACTGGTTGCTGCTGAAAGTAGCCGCCGTGGCCGTGCTAAAAGTGCCGGGATGATCGTCTGTACGGAAACTGATGCCATTAGTGGCAAAAGGGTCGGTATTGGTAATGATGGAAAGATCGTTTTGATAGTTGGAACATCCATAAGGATTAGGGCCATTGTGCCATACGGTAAGGTTTTGGTAATAGCCAACCCCCATGATAGGGGCCCAGCCAATTTCACCGGCACCCTGGCCGCCGTTGTACTCAGTGATCCGAACACAATTGGCATCATATGCTGCCTGGTGGTACAGGCCGAGAGTATGTCCTGCTTCATGAGACGCAGCCTCTGCAATATTCTTGGGCCGGCTGGTAAGATTGGCGCCGCCGGAGAACAGGGACGCAAATACAAAACAGGGGGTATCGTCACCATCATTAAAAGAACCCGGAACAGCCACTCCGCCTGTAGCCATATACCATTCCCAGGTAGAGGTGAGGATCACCCTCATCCGCCTGTTCAATGGAGCGGCTAAAAATTTAGTGGAGTCTGTTGTGACATTCACGGTAAAAGGACGATAGTCTTCTGCCACCCGGTTAAAGATGATAGTGATCTGTTCATTGTTAAGATCTGCGGGCGCACAATAAATAGGACCGTTGTAGTTCCAGGAGGTACCATCTACAGTGTGTCCGTCAAAATCGAGGAAGATAACAGGCCCGGCAGATGGATAGCTGCTAAGCTTGGGAACCTGGGCATTTACGGACAAGGCGCTGATACAAGACAGCAGCAACAGGCCGGATCTGAATAGGTTTTTCATAACAAGTAGGATTTAAGTTGTTCAATAGGTACAAAGGATGAAAAGGATACGGGATGTAAAAACGGGCAAATAGAAAATTTTATTCGTTTACGATATCATAGTAATTTCTTTTTACCAGCGAGAAGCGGTCATTCAGATATTGCAGTTCATACACATCTCCATGCTGCCTGCTGATAAGGCGGCCGGTATAGGTAATGCTGCCATCGGTATTCGTGATCCTGGATACAGAGAGCACCGCACCATTGAAATTGGAAGAACGGACCACTACGCTTCTGATCCTGTTCTCATATTTACTAACGGTGGATACCACTTCGCCTGCAATACGGAAGGAACTGCCGGTGGCAATATTCATATCCACCGTAGCGCCTAGTGAAGCAGAAAAAAGATTGTTAACGGTAATAAGATCAACGGAGATCTTTTCGGGGTAAGCAGCAAACAATTTGGGCTTGTTGTAATCCGGTTCATTTACCGGGGGCACTTCGCTGTTTTGTGCAAAGGCACTGAGGCTGAAAAGGCTTATGCTTGCGCATAGCACGGCGGTACGAATGTTTTTCATTTTAACTTTTTTAAAGTCAACAGGATATTGTTAAGCGAACCTGGTTAGGGTTGCAGTTCTCATTGGGGACGGTGATACAAGGTTTGTGAAAGTTTTTTAGGCTTCCAAATCCTAAGTAAAGAAATGAGCAAGAAAGAGGGTTAGTACAAGGGCTGTCTCGTAAAACTTCGATGACGGCAGCGTGTTATTTACGAACTAGTATTGGTTTGTACTTAGCATCACCAATGTGCAGGCGTCCATGGTTTTTATTCCTTGTGCACGGGCCAAGGTGTCAAGCTCATCATTCTCTGCACCGGGGTTGAAGATGATACGGGCTGGTTTAAGCGAAAGAATATAATCATAATACTCCCGCTGGTGCTGGGCATTGAGATAGAGGGTGATAGTATCTATATTGGCAAACTCTATTTTATCTGTTTCCACCGGTACATCAGCCACCCGGGTGGGTTTCCGTCCAATGGCTACTACAGGATGACCATGATTTCTCAATCGCTGGATAGCGAGATAACTATATCGGGAAGGGTTATCGGAGGCACCGAGTACCAGTGTTTTCTTTTGTTCCATCTGGTAAAACTAAGCCGATTTTCTATCTAAAAAGACGGTATTGTTTTCGGGGTACTTTACTGATAATATCAGAAAGGGCATCTTTCAATAGGGGGTATTTGAACTGAAAACCAGTTTCGGTTATTTTAGTGGGAACAACCCAACGGCTTTTCAATACCAGCTCAGTTTCTGTTCCAATGATAGCTGCTCCCAATTTCAACATCCATGTATAGGCAGGCAGTCCAAACCGGGTACTTGTGACTTTGCGAAGGGTTTGCATAAACTCTGCATTTGTAACGGGGCCCGGTGAGGAGCAATTGTATGTCCCTTCAATGGAATCATGCATTTCAATCCATTCTATCATCCTGCAGGTATCTTCAATATGCACCCAACTATACATTTGTTTGCCGTTTCCCTGGCGGCCACCCAAGCCAAATTTCAGCAGGTTGAAATAGGGTATCAATACCCCACCAGTGCCTAAAGTAATAGCCATGCGCAGTGCTACTTTCCTGGTGTAAGGGGTAGGTTGTTCATAGAGTATTTTTTCCCATTGCTGGCATACGTTTACTGAAAAGCCATCCTGAAATTCGCCGTTATGTTCATCCTGTGGTCTGTCCATTGCATGGCGGTAGATAGTGGCTGAAGATGCATTGATCCAAAGCCGGGGAGGCGTTTTACATTGCTGAATGGATGCGCCTATTGCTTTCACTGCATTAAGGCGGCTGTTCAGTATCTCATCTTTATTCTTTTGGGTATAGCGGCAGTTCACTGTTTTGCCTGCCAGGTTGATTATGATATCGGCATTGTTTAATTCTGCTGCCCAGTCCCCGGTGGTTTTGCCATCCCATTTTACAAACCGTGTATGCAGCAGGTCGTCTTTGGTTAATGAAGTATAATGATTGCGGTTATTCTCCGTATCCGGCAATTGCCGGGTAAGTACCACTACTTCGTTTTCTTTTCCAAAATATTTAATCATTTCCTGTCCCATAAAGCCAGTGCCACCTGCCAGTATGATCTTTTTGTTTTTCATGTCGCTTATTTAAGGTGTATCAGTTCTTTCATTTTTATGCTACGCCATTCTTTTACGCAGATGATAAAATACCAAACGGCAAACATGGGTGAAACGATAAGCAGGGCAAAAAGGTAAAGCATAATTAACGGCAGCCCTGCAAAAAGTGACAGATAGCACAGTATACCGGTGATAAATGTCCACAAAATTGTTTTCCCATAGCTGCGACGATCTTTCTGGGCAAGCCAGCCTTCAGCAAAAAGGGAATGTATCAGAAGGCTGAGAACCTGCCAGCCCCCCATAATAAAGTATAGGTTAATGAGATTGTAACTGTTTTGGGGAATTATTATGAAGACCAGGCTGCCAACCAAAATACCAGCCTGGGTGAGAATGTCTGTTAGTTTGAAGAGTTTCATAAAAAGTACTTTAACTTTCAGAAATAATTGAAAGGCTTATAGTAAATAAAAGCCGGTTTCACCCGGCCAAACCATCGGCCTATTTGCCGGTTTTTATTTTCTTCCATTCCACATAAGTAATGACTGTATAAAATAAACATAGCAAAATGGCTGGTATCAATGCATAGATCATCGTTTCCAAACCAGCCATACTGTACTTGTCGTCTTTGTCACCAGTGCGGGCAGCCGAGCTTTGCGTCAGTGCTATGATTATGAGTAAAATCACCAAGCCGATACCGATAAGATGCAGTTTTCGCCAGGCGGCTTTTTTCCAGGTCTGCGGACCCACCGCAACATTTACCAGTAAACTAATGATCTGAAAAAGACCAAGTGTAAGGATGAACAAGCCGGGGTTGAGTGTTTCAGCATTGCCAGCAATCATTGAAACAATACTTATTAGGATGAGTATAATTTGGAGAAAAAAATCAATCAATTTGAAAGATCTCATACCCGTATTTATTTGAATATTTTCATCAGGGCACCAACGAACCAGCTCTCTTCTGCTTTGATCATTGTGTCCAGTGTTTTGTCAGCCTGTTTTCCAAGCTTCTTTATACTGCTGACAGTATCTACAAAGGCTTTTACGTTCTTATCTCTTTTGTCGCCTTCCACTTCTTCCAGTTTGTCCAGCAACTGCAGCATAGGCTCCAGCTCTCTTTTCTTCCGCTCTTTCACTATTTGCTTTACCACTTTCCAGATATCCTTCTCGGCAGAAAAATATTCTTTTCTTTCACCGGAAAGCAGCACTCTTTCCACCAGGCCCCAGTTGATGAGTTCCCGGATATTCATATTGGTATTGCCCCGGCTGATGTTCAGCTCTTCCATTATATCGTCTTGTGTAATCGGGTCGGGGCTTACAAGCAGCAGCGCATGTATTTGCGCCATCGTACGGTTGATACCCCAATGGGTACCAAAGGCACCCCAACTGCTGATAAATTGCTGTTTGGCTTCTGTAAGTTTCATGAAGCAAAGCTACAGCACTGATTCCGAATTTTCAAAATTTATTGAAAGTATGTCTGATCAGGAGACCTGGCGCTAATTACCGGGGATTTCACGGTTAAAATGCCATTCAGGGCTTAGTGACAGGCGCCAAAGTATTGCAATCTTAATCAAACAAAGCTGTGCACATTTCAACTTGTTTAATGCGACAGCTTTGTTTGCATTGTGGAATGATTCTCGATTTTACATGGGGTCATTGTTCTCTTTAATGACAACGTCCCCGGAAGAGGTTTCTTTCTTTTTGCCCAGGTAAGTGGGCAGGTCCATACCTGCCATGTCAAAAATATCTTTAAGTGGCGGCACTGATTTGTATAATCCGCTCATAAAATTGGCGGTGGAGTTTTTACCATCAGCAGTTTGTCCCCCATTGTCCCACACAGTTACCTTATCTATCTTAATATTTTTAATGGCTTCAGTTTGCAACCTTACCAGCTCTGGTAATTTATCAACTATCAATAATAAGACAGCATCTTTTGGATCATTACCGGCAGATTTTACGATACGTTCCAGACCTTCCGCCTGCTTGGTGAGTATCTCATACATACCTCTTGCTTCTGCTTCCAGTTTTGCAAAGATGGCATCAGCTTCCCCTTTTGCTTTTTCTCTTAGCTGTTCAGCTGAAGCCTGGGCTTCAATAATGAGTTTTTGCTTTTGAATATCCGCTGCTACTACAATGCTTGCATTTTGTGTGGCACGGTCTCTTTCTGCACGGGCATCTTCCGATTTTTTCTCTGCCAGGTATGCTTCTTCCAAAGCTTTTGCAGCTTGCACTTTTTCAGCAGCGATTGCTTTTTTCAATGCCTCTGCTTCTCGTTCTCTTCTCAATGCATCCGAATTAGCAATTTCAATTTTGGAAAGGTTCTCTCCTTGTACAGCAATAGCATTTGCTTCCGCCATTTTTACACGGGTATCTCTTTCCGCTTCTGCTTTCCCAATGTTTTCATCCCTGTTGGCGCCTGCAATCTGTATTTCTTTTTCTTTCAGTGCCATCGCCACATTTATGTCCCTGTCCCGCTGTGTTTCCGCCACTTTAATATCTCTTTCCTTCTCGGCGGTGGTTTTACCAATATCTCCGGTACGTTCTTGTTCTGCCACTCTTATCTTGGCTTCGTTGATCGCTTTTGCGGCTGCCTCTTTACCCAGTGCATCGATATAGCCGCTCTCATCCTTGATGTCCGTTACGTTTACATTGATCATTTTTAAGCCTATCTTATTCAGCTCAGCTTCCACGTTACCAGCAATATTTGCGAGGAACTTATCCCGGTTATTATTGATCTCTTCAATATCCATCATAGCTACTACCAGGCGCATCTGGCCCAGGATAATATCTTTTGCTAAGTCGTGAATGGCAGGGCGCTGCATACCAAGCAGGCGTTCTGCTGCATTTTGCATCACATTAGGCTCTGTTGAAATACCCACGGTAAAGCGGGACGGCACATCCACCCGGATGTTTTGTTTGCTCAGGGCACTGGTAAGATTTACCTCAATGGAGATTGGCGTAAGATCAAGGAACGAATAATCTTGTATGATGGGCCAGATAAATGCAGCACCACCATGTATACACTTTGCGGTAAGAGAGCCTTCCGAGCCTTTGCCCACTTTTCCATATACCACCAGTATCCTGTCCGAAGGGCAACGCTTGTAGCGCCGGAACATAGAGTAGACCAGGACGAAGAAGAACAAGACCGCCGCAGCGATGACCAATAGTAGATTTTCTGCCATAAAAGCACTTATTATATATTGATTAAGAAATTTTAGCTGTTACTAAAAGAACACTGTCGTTTATCAATCCAATTACCCTGACCAGTTTGCCTGTGGCAATCATTTCTGCATCATCTGTAATCGCCTGCAGCTCATGCAAGGAGCCCTGTACCTTAATATGTATCTTGCCAAACCCGTCCCGGTTAGCAGGAATGAAAAGATAGGTTTCGGCTATGGAGCCCACCGCATTCTTCATTTGAAGGGTTCCGCTTTGCTTTAATTTGCTCATACTTCTGAATAGCAGAGCCATCATGATCACCATTAACACACCGGCTAACAACCCTATTCCTATTGATATGCCCTTGCTAAGTCCGCCCTGGAAACAGGCAATACCCGTCCACCCAAAAATGGTAAAGAATGCAATCAGATTTTTTATGGTGAAGAATTGGTGCCCGGTTCCATCATCACCATCCACTGTGGCATCTGCATCTCCATCGGCCATGTCGCCATCGCCTCCGGCAAAGGACAAGATCGTTTGCAGTAAAAAAAGAAGTGAGAAAAGCAATGCGATCACCCAAAGGGTTTTCTCAAATGTTACCATTGATTGCCACCAGGAGGAGATGTCCAATTGTATCATAGTCAGTATGGTTATAGATTCAGATACCGAATATAGGAAATCCGGGAAATCTGCGGAACGCAGACGAAATGGCAATGCGGAAGATTATTACCGTGACAGGAAATGCAGGAAACCGGGATCAGGACAATTCACCTGTTTGTGCAAAAGACGATCGGCTGATCTATGGCACCAGTTTTTTTTTCTGGCCGGAAACGGGCTTTGATAATTGCTTGAGGAGTATATTGATGAGGCCGAGAATGGCTGACACTACTCCTATTTTTATAAGTAGCGGGGAATGGCTTCCGTCCAGCAATTTTAAAACAAAACTGAATAGAATGGAAGAAACGGCTGTTACCAGGAAAAGGCCAGACCAGGAAAATCCAAAAAGTTCTTTTTCATCCATGGGAATACATTTTTATAAAGAAGCAGCAATTTTTATTGATGTCAAATGACATGGCATCATTTATTTGGTAATTAAGGCCAACCACTTATTCCCTCTAAGCACTTTACTATTTGTAGCTTCACAATAAACCTGCCAGATGATTGCCGGTAAACAAAAAAGCCATCCGAATGGACAGCTTTTTGTTTTATTACGTAGTACAGTTACTTTATAACAGCATGGTGATCGGGTTCTCCAGGTATTTCTTGAATGTTTGAAGGAATGCAGCACCCAGGGCGCCATCCACACTGCGATGATCACAACTCAGCGTTATCTTCATCACATTACTTACGCCAAAACCTTCTCCCTTTCGTACCACTATTTCTTTTATCCGGCCTACTGCCATGATGCAGCTATCGGGAGGATTGATAATAGCTGTGAACTCATCAATATCCATCATGCCCAAATTGGAAATGGTAAATGTATTGCCACTGAATTCGTTGGGTTGCAGCTTCTTATTCTTTGCTTTGCCCGCCAGTTCTTTACTTTCTGCTGCAATCTGCGGCAGTGTCTTTTGGTCGGCAAACCGTATGACCGGTACGATGAGCCCATCTTCAATAGCTACCGCTATACCAATATGGATATGACTATAGCGGCGGATCTTATCACCCATCCAGGAGGCGTTCACAGCAGGATGCTGACGCAATGCCAGTGAGGCCGCTTTCACCACCATGTCATTGAAACTGATCTTTACCGGGCTTATTTCATTCAGTTGGGTTCTTGCTGCCATCGCATTGTCCATATTGATCTCCATCGTAAGATAGAAATGCGGGGCGCTGAACTTGCTTTCACCCAATCGCTTCGCAATCACATTGCGCATCTGCGAATTAGGAATATCAGTGAACCCTTCCTGTCCTGCAACAAAGGCAGGAACACTTGCCGCTGCTTTAGCAGCAGGCGCAGTTGTTGTAGCAGGCGCTGCAGAGGGTTTATAGCTGTCAATATCTGCTTTAATGATTCTGCCGCCATCGCCGGTACCGCTGATGGCTGTTATGTCAATCCCTTTTTCAGCCGCTAATTTTTTGGCCAGCGGCGAAGCTTTTACCCGTCCATTATCAGTGGATGAAGTAGCCGCTGCAGCAACAGTTGGTGCTGTTTGAGCTTTCGGGCTTTCTGTTGCAGCTGCTTGCTGACCTGCTGCAGCTGGTTGCACAGTACCTGATGCAGCCGCTACAATAGCCGCCACATCCACTTTTCCTTTTTCGCCTATCACACAAAGCAAGCCATTCACGGGTATTTTTTCTCCTTGTTGTGCACCAATATGTAAAAGAGTTCCGTTCTTATAGCTTTCCAGTTCCATGGTGGCCTTATCGGTTTCTATCTCGGCCAGCACTTCGCCTTTCTTTACAGTATCGCCCACATTCTTATGCCAGGAAGCGATCACTCCTGCTTCCATTGTATCACTCAACCGTGGCATCAGCACCACTTCGTCCATTTTGGAAATGTCAAGAGAGGAGGTTGGTTGTTCATTAGCAGGGGCCTGTTTTTCTGCAGGTGCTTTTTCTGGTTTGGTCTCGGTCACTGCAGCATTATCTGTGGTGGCCGGCTTTCCTTTCAGCAGGGAGGAAACGTCTTCCCCGGCTTTTCCTACAATGGCCAGCAGTTCATCCACCTGGATCTTCGCCCCTTTATCTCCGCCAATATGCAAGAGGGTGCCGTCTTTATAGCTTTCCAATTCCATGGTGGCCTTATCGGTTTCGATCTCCGCCAGCAGGTCTCCTTTTTTTACGGTATCCCCAATTTTTTTATGCCAGGCAGCAATGACACCTTCTGTCATAGTATCGCTAAGGCGGGGCATCAATATCACGTCAGCCATGTACCTATTAATTTTGGCCGAAATTAAGGTAAAAACGGCAATTAGGCGGTCGTGGTTAAGGCCCTCCGGGTATTAGTTTCTTCTTTTTTTAAAAGGGCATTCCCTATTTTGCTGCCCTAAACATCGTTGTATGTCACAGGATTTTGTTTACCCCCTTACCCCGGCCAATGTGCCTGCATCTGTTACGGAGCCATCGCCTGCATTTAAGAAAGAAGTATCCGGTGTGATGGGGTCAATATTGTTCTTCTTCATTGTCTATGCTTTGTTGCTATTGCTGTCTGCTGCTCTTGTGGCCGGATGTGTGTATGCCGGTATTGCCATCATTGTAAATGTGCCCCGTCTTATCACTATCGTGGCGGGTATCGGGCTTATAGGTGTGGGAGTGATGGTGTTTATCTTCCTGGTGAAGTTCCTGTTTTCGGTATCAAGGTATGACAGGTCGAATATTATTGAGGTTAAGGAAGATGAACAGCCTGCGCTTTTTGGTTTCATCCGGCAACTGACCAAAGACACCCAAACACATTTTCCAAGAAGGATATACCTGTCAGCGGATGTAAATGCCTGTGTGTTTTATGATTCCAGTTTCTGGAGCATGTTTTTTCCCGTGAAGAAGAACCTGCAAATAGGCCTTGGCCTGGTGAATTCGGTAAATGTGAGTGAATTCAAAGCAGTGATGGCACATGAGTTTGGCCACTTCTCACAGCGAAGTATGAAGCTGGGCAGTTTTGTATATAATGTGAACAAGATCATCTACAATATGCTCTTTGACAATAAAGGCTATGCAGGCTTTCTGCAAAGCTGGGCGAGTATAGATGGCATCTTTGCCATTTTTGCCAGCATTACAGCGGGTATTGCGCAGGGTATACAGGCCATCCTTCGGGGCATGTACGGATTGATCAATAAAAAATACATGGGCTTATCCAGGCAAATGGAGTTTCATGCAGATGCCGTGGCGGCCAGTGTGAGTGGCAGCCACAGCCTTGGCACAGCATTGAAAAGAATTGAACTGGCTGCTTCCTGCTATGATATTACCCTGCAGAAATGTGACGACTTTTTTAAGCAGAATAAAATAAGCCATAACATTTACCCTAAACAGAAACTGGTGCTGCAAAAGATAGCGGAGGAATATAAACTGCCACTGCAGAATGGACTGCCGCAGATAAGTGATGAGTTCTTTAAGAACAGCAATACATCCAGGATCAATTTTAAAGATCAATGGGCTTCCCATCCTTCTACCGAAGACAGGATAACACATCTGGAGGAACTGGCCATACCGGCTGAAATAATGGAAGAAAGTGCCTGGGTGCTTTTTACCAATAAAGAACAACTGCAGCAACAGCTTACGCAAAAGATCTATGAAGCCGTGCAACTGCCACAGGATGCAGGTATGGTAGATGAAACAGAATTTAATAACAAGCTGAACCAGGATGCCACCCAGTTTTCATTTCCGGAAGCATACAATGGATTTTATGATAGCCGCCAGGTAACGATCATGGAAACCAGTGA
>JAEUVL010000228.1 GCA_016786965.1 Chitinophagaceae bacterium | reverse complement strand
GCGAATACGCAGATAAAAGAGTGGTAATAAAAGGCTGCGGAGAAACCCCGATAGCCGATTATGTATATATGGAAATAACAAAGCTGTTGCGGCCTGTTGTAAAAAGCATTATGTACGGAGAACCTTGCAGTACAGTGCCGGTATATAAGAAGAGGTAGAGAGCTCTCCTCGGACAGCAGGCGATGGTATTTTCTAAACGCTATTTTATTGAAGCACACCTTAGCGATTCATTGCCTGAGAGCCCGTGGCTTTACTAAAACCATCCTCGCTTACGAAACATCCACAGCATGGCCACCGGAATGATGAGCATCATGCTCACCGCTGTATAAAACCCCCAGCGCTGGTGGAAGAAGTTTACATTCTCGTCGAAGTTCATTCCAAAAATACCGCCAATGACAGTGGCGGGCGCCAGCAAACAAGTAACTATTGCCATTACTTTCATCACCTCATTCATCTTCATGTTCACGTTGTTGATATGCAGGTCATGTAAACTTACCATCACATCACGATAGTTGTCCGAAAGATCAATGGCTTGTACAATATGATCGTATACGTCTTTATAATACTTAATATGCCGCTCCTCTATCAATTCACTTTCGGTACGAAGGAACCCGTTTACCAATTCCCTGACGGGAGAAATATTTCTTTTTAATACGATCAGCTCCTTGCGAAGCTGGGTAATATGGCTGAGGGCTCTTGGATTATTACCCCTGGTAACCTCTTCTTCCAGCTCTTCAATGCGGTCGCTAAGCTTTTCCATTACAGTGAAATAATGGTCAACGATCATATCAAGCAATGTATAGCATAAGTAATCAGCTGGCCGCTGTCTTATTTTAGAGTGTGCTGTTTTCAGATTTTTTCTGACTGGTGTAAAAACATCCCGGTGTGCATCCTCCTGGAAGCTGATAACCACATCTTTGGCCAGAATGATGCTGATCTGCTCTTGTTCCACAGAATTCTTGGTTTCATTATAATACAGCATGTTCAAAAGGCAAAAAATGCTGTTATCGGCTTCGTCAAGCTTTGGTCGT
>JAEUVL010000217.1 GCA_016786965.1 Chitinophagaceae bacterium | reverse complement strand
CCCGCCGTCTCGGAGAAAACTCCCGTCGTCTCGGAGAAAACTGCCGTTGTCTCGGAGAAAACTGCCGTCGTCTCGGAGAAAACTGCCGTCGTCTCGGAGAAAACTGCCGTTGTCTCGGAGAAAACTCCCGCCGTCTCGGAGGAAACTCCTGCCGTCTCGGAGAAAACTCCCGCCGTCTCGGAGAAAACTCCTGCCGTCTCGGAGAAAACTCCCGTCGTCTCCGAGAAAACTCCCGTCGTCTCGCATAGAATTGGCTTTTCCTCACTAACCACTCGCCATTCCCCATTTTCTATTCCCCATTTCCCACTAGCCACTCCCCACTCCCATTAGTCCCTCGACAGCTGTATTTCAACTCTTAACTCTTAACTTTTCACTCTTAACTCTTCACTTCCCGTCTTTCCCCATAATTTGAGCCTGCCAAACAAGGTTTGAGACAAGTATAGTTCGTCTCAAAACATCTTTTGCAGCGACTAAGCCGCCACAGCTAAGCATTTTTGAGCTACAAATCAAAAATCTATGCGAATAGCTTATTTCCTGCCGCTTCTTTTCATCAGCTTCTCCCTCTTCGCCCAGCAAAAAGATACCACCGGGTTCAACAAAGAAAAAAAACTCGACGAGGTCATTATCAAAAATAGAAAGCCATTTGTAGAAATGCAGGTCGACAAGATCGTCCTCAATGTGCAGAACGACATAGTGGCCTCCGGGGGCACTTTATTCGAAATCCTCCAGCGGGCACCCGGAGTGTCCATTACCAACGACGAGGTTATTAACCTCGCCGGCAAAGCCGGGGTAAATGTGCTGATCGACGGCAGGCCCACACAAATGAGTGAGAAAGATCTCGCCAATTACCTCAAAGCCACACCCGGCTCCCTGGTAGATAAAGTGGAGATCATTATGAACCCCTCAGCCAGGTACCCCGCACAGGGGAATGCCGGCATTATTAATATCCGCCTCAAAAAAAATACCATCAGGGGTACAAACGGAAACATCAGCACCACATATAGCCAGGCCATACACCCCAATATCAATTTTTCAGGCAATGTCAATCACCGGCAGAATAAATGGAATTGGTTTGCCAACGCCTCCGCCCGCAGATCAAGACAAAACACAGATGGGGCCATCAACCGCTTTGTAAACAGCAACGGCATGCTAAAAACATTTGAAAACACCACGGTAGACCAGGATGCATCCCGCAACATAAGCTACACGGCCGGCGCAGATTATTTTATCAATAAAAAGAACACCTTCGGATTTATATTCAAAGGAAATGAGTACTGGAGCAAGCTGTACACACCCGGCATCACACTCATCAAAACCAATGGCAATACAGACTCGTCCCTGCAAACCATCAACGACAACCGCCAGCGAAACAGCCGCTACAATTATAACCTCAACTATAAATTGGAAGATACCCTCGGCAATGAACTCAACTTCGACGCTGATTATACCTCCTTCCGCAACAACAGTAATGGCCAGGTAAGCACAGACCTGCTCAACAAACAAAATATAAAATACGGCTACACCGCCAACGACCAGGACGTATTGACAACGATCAGGATATACAGCCTTAAAGCAGACTACAGCAAACAGCTAAAGAAAATAAAGGGGAAAATAGAGACCGGCTTAAAATGGAACACCATCCAAACCACCAATGATCTTAATGCCTTCGTATTCCGGAACAACGGTATGCAGCCCGATACAGGCCGTACCAATCAGTTCAATTATACAGAAACCAATTACGCAGCATATGCCAGTTTCTCACAAATCATAATGAAGCTGGAATATCAGGTAGGCTTACGGGCAGAACAATCCGTCCTGAAAGGAAAAAGTGTGGACATTAAAAACACTATCCTCAACTATCCCGATACCGCATACTTTAATGTATTTCCAACAGTCTTTTTACGCTATACTGTCAACGACAGGAATTCCTTCGGCTTCTCCCTTGGCAGAAGGATCAACCGGCCTACCTATCAGGACCTGAACCCTTTTGAATATATCTATGATAACTACAGCCGTGAAAGAGGCAATCCCTACTTACTGCCAGAATTTAGTAACAATGCAGAGCTTACCTACTCATACCGCGGAGCATTAAACATTGGCCTCGGCTATAGCCACACGAAGAACTCCTTTCAAAGCATCACCACGCAAAACGGGGAAGTGACCGAAGCCACCAACTACAACATAGGCTCAGAAGACCGGTTGTACCTCAACTTC
>JAEUVL010000506.1 GCA_016786965.1 Chitinophagaceae bacterium | reverse complement strand
AAAAATATCCGGCATTGGCTTATCCATCTCTGCTACAAAAAACGCAAATCCTTTATTCATCTGCAGGCGTCCAATGAATTCGGTACGCTTTCGTCGTATCACTTCTTTTACAACACCTTGTGTCCGGCGTCCGCTGCTTTTGCTATCCTTAATGGCTACCCGCACTGTATCACCATGCAAGGCTGTATTAAAGTCAGATGGCCGGACGATCACATCCACGTCCATACCTTCAATAGTAACGAAGCCCATCCCGGAACGGGTTATGTCCAGCACTCCCTTTAATAATTTCCCGGGCGAACCGCCTCTTCTGTCTTTTTCTTTCTTCTTCTTGGAATTCTTTCTTCCCATAATCAGTTTTTATTCTGTTTTTTTAAATTGTTGAATGAAGTCCGTCACTTGCTTATTGAACATATCAGCTTCATCAAATAAGAATTGATGACGGACTGGAATAACATACAGAGGCAGTTCGGCTATTTCTTTATTAAACTTGACCAACCTTACTGCGTCTTTCTCTGTCGTTAAGATAATTTTACTTAATGTACTTTGTTTGTTTGTTGTTTCTAATTTTTCAAATCTTTTTTTAATATCATTCAGGTCATCAATAGTGAAAATGTGATGATCTGAATATTGGAGCATATGATAGCTATTGCTGTGCTCTTCCAGCATTTTCTTAAGCGGTCTGGGATTAGCAATACCTGTTACCAGCAGTACCTCAGTTTCAGGATTTAGCGTAATTTTCTCGCCTGTTGTTATGTGATACAGATCTCCATACTCAATTGCTGTGAAATAAAGATGCTGATGCGGCAACAGTTTTAGTTCACTGATCAGCTTTCGCCTGCCTTCTATTGATAAGTTGGGTTTGCATTTTGTAATGATAATTATGTGTGCCCGTTTATAGCTGCTCTTCAAGTCTCTTAGGTCACCTGTAGGTAAATAAAAATCACGGGTAAACAGGTTATTATAATCTGTCAGCAAAATATTCAACCCAGCCTCAACTGTTCGGTGCTGAAAAGCATCATCCAAAATGATGGCCTGTGTTTCCGGCCGATCGTGCAGCAACTGTGGAATAGCCACTATTCTCTCCTCTCCCACTGCCACAGGAATGCCGGGATACTTCAAATGGAATTGCATCGGTTCATCACCAATCTCCAAAGCAGTAGTCGTCTCATTGGCAAGAGCATATCCTTTTGTCTTTCTTTTATAACCGCGGCTGAGTGTCGCTACCCTGAATTTATCTTTCAGCATTTCCACCAGGTACTCTACCATTGGTGATTTGCCTGTACCACCAACAGAAAGGTTTCCCACAGATATCAATGGCAGTCCAAAACGGGTGGATTTAAAGATATTTTTATCAAACAGCCAGTTACGAATGGCGATCCCCAGCCAGTACAACAGGGAAAAGGGCAATAAAAGTATGCGGAATGATTTGAGAAAAAAATTGGAAAACATAACTGGTTTTCAGCGTAATACAATGGTCTAAAGGTAGGTGAAAATCATGCTTACCAGTGGAATTCGGTCGGGGTCTGCTCTTGCTCATCACTATCTTGTCTCCACAAAGGTAGAGAAAATGGTGGTACCGTAGTTTCTTTCTGTCTTATAGAAGGGAAAACTCTTGTAATCATTCCTGGGAGTATGCTCCAGTACAAACCAACCATCTTTATTGAGTAGTTGTTTCTCAAAGATCAGTTTTGGAATATCATCAATGGCTGTAAGGGCATAAGGGGGTCCTGCAAAAATAAAATCAAATTTGGTGGTACAGGTTTGCAAGTATTTAAAAACATCCATTTTTATCACCTTGAAATTCTCAAGTTGAAGGGTGGTTGCTGTTTTTTTTATGAATTCATACATAGCAGCGTCTTTCTCCACAATAGTTAGGTCTTGCACACCTCTTGATGCCAGCTCATAACTTATGCTGCCCGTACCGCCAAAAAGATCAAGAGATCTGATGGTTTCAAAATCAAGCTTATGCTGAAGTACATTAAACAATCCCTCTTTGGCAATATCCGTAGTGGGCCTGGTATACGGCATGTTGTTAGGCGGGTTGAATTTTCTCCCCCCGTGCTCCCCTCCTATGATACGCATCTGGCCAGATCGTTTAATGAGGTGAAGAAATGACGTGGGTATTCACCTGAATCCCAGGAGGCATCCCGAAATTCCAAATGAACGAAATACTGATATAATTCTTTATACAAGGCTGATTGTTCGTCAACCAATCCCGATAACGATACCTTGCATTCTTCCTTTGCTAAGGAAAATTCATTGGCAGCCCGAAGAAGATAGTATAATACATCTTCCGGTGTGGAGTAAGCATAGGTTTGAGCTAGTAACAGGTTTCCTCCATGAACGGCAAGTAGTGTAAAATCTTCTTTTCGGATATCGATCAATAAATGTCCCTCGTTATGAGATTTCTCTAAATAGCGGGCTCCTACAGAATATTGATGCCAACAACGAGCAGAAGGGAATTTTCGGGTTACCCAGTCATTTATTTCTTTAGGTATTGCAAAGACACTAAAAACCTGCCATTCAGGAACTGCTTCTGCAACGGAAAGTGATGCTGTTGCTTTGCCAAACAAACTGCTGAGTATTGCACCGGCTTCTTCATGCTTGAAATCCTGAAAAGGTACAAAACTGCTGAAAGGTGAATCGTATGTAATCAGAACCTGGTAGAATGGCTCATTGAGTGCGGGGTAAGCTGTAAAAAAATCTTCCAGTTCTGTTTCTGTCCACTCAGCCGAAGTACAATAGGTCAGGCCGTGGAGCTGATCTCCTGCTTTAGTTGTGATAGCATAGCAAATATATTTCTCCCCAATTCTAAGTGACAGTGTTTGCGGTAAACCTGTCTCGCCGGGGTTATCAATATGAAATAATTGTTTCAAATGTTTTATTTGTGGCGTGCAATAATAGACAAAATTTAAATATCGTAGGTTTGCCACCTTTTAAGAGATGGCAGCAGTTTCCGATACAAAGTTACAGGTGGAGATCAGCAACAGGCAGATTTTAAAGATTGCCCTGCCGATCAGCCTTGCTATTTTTATTCCACAACTGAATTTTATTACTAATAATATATTTCTCGGTCATTACAGTCATGATAACTATGCACTGGCCGTGGCTGGCATTACCGGAGTCTATTACCTGATCTTTGCAGCTATTGGCTATGGGCTGAATAACGGTCTCCAGGCACTGATTGCCCGCCGGGCGGGCGAAAACAAGCCGGACGAAATTGGCGGCCTTTTCACACAGGGCGTTTTGATCGGTCTTTTGATGGCAGCAGTTGGAATTATCATTACCTGGACAATTACTCCTTACTTATTCAGCCTGATCATCCATGACCCCGAAGTGCAAAAAAAAGCAGTTGAGTTTCTACGAATAAGAATATGGGGACTTCCTTTTTTATATATCTACCAGCTTCGCAATGCTTTGCTGGTTGGTACCAATCAAAGCCGTTACCTTGTGGCTGGTACATTAGCCGAAACACTTACCAATGTTGGTCTTGATTATATTTTGATTTTTGGTATCTGGGGTTTCCCCGAACTGGGATTTAACGGTGCTGCAATTGCATCAGTTATTGCCGAGTTTGTGGGCATGTTTGTAATTTTTCTTGTCATAAGGTGGAAGGGTATCAGTAAACGATTTGGCTTATTCAGGCAACTGAAATGGAACAAGCACAACAGTTCGCTAATTTTCTCTATGTCTGCCCCGCTCATGTTTCAGCATGCGATCAGCATTATAAGCTGGCAGTTCTTTTTTTTGCTGACGGAGCATCATGGTGATATGGCTCTGAAGGTATCAAATGTAATGCGGAACATATTTGGGGTTTTTGGTTGTGTTACCTGGGCTTTTGCAGCTACAGCAAATGCCATGGTAAGTAATGTGATCGGACAGGGTAAAAAAGAACAGGTAACAGGGTTATTAAAGAAGATCATTACATTAAGCACCGGGGTTTCACTTGTTACTTGTTTGGCACTGAATATTTTTCCGGTAACTTTTCTGTCCATTTTCGGACAAGGGGAAGCATTTGTAGCCTCCGCCATGCCTGTACTACGGGTGGTAACTGTTGCTATGGTCCTGATGTCTTTTTCTATTGTAACGCTGAGCGCTGTTACTGGTACTGGTAATACCAGGGTTACTTTTTATGTTGAGTTGTTTGCTATTATTATGTATTGTACCTATGTGTACCTGGTATCTGAGTACTATTTTCTGCCCATTGAGTTTGGCTGGATGAGTGAGTGGCTGTACTGGCTTTGTATTTTCCTGCCCTCCTTATTCTATCTCCGAAGCGGCCGATGGAAGGGAAAAGTGATTTAAAGGGTTAGCAAGAAGGCATTTTTAGGCTATATTTGCGCCGGTGTTTTAATAATTAACAACCCAACTTATTCAAGCAAAAAATTCATTATGAAGAAGCATTTATTTTCTACCTTTTGCGGACTGGTACTTTTTTCCGCAGCAGCATTTTCGCAGAAGCCAACAGAAACGGATGCCAATGCGGCGACTTCTCCGGACGGACGCTCTGCAAAAAAACAGTTTCAGGTAACCAGTAATCCCCAACAGGACAAAGTGGACCAGTTTGACATAGTAAGTATCGGTTCTCTTACATTCACCACCAGTAATACAGTTGATGGCTCTACTAATAGCTTCAATCACTCACAGAAAATAACCATGCAGCTTTTTCCTGCTGCTAATAAAACTGGCACCTACTTCCTTAACTTTTACGCAGAAGGTCAAAATATACCTGAAGCTGCCAGTTATGCTGACGGTGTGCTCAACATCTATTACCCATTGAGTATGCTGCAGACAATTAAAGAATCATTGGAAAAAGCGTTAGTAGCAAAAAAGAAAGTTCAGGTGAAGGTAACTCAGAAGACAACTGGTTACAGAGAAGGAACATTAGTGTTCTAATACCTGTTTCAATTAACTATAAAAAGCGGAGTTTATATACTTCGCTTTTTTTCTTGTTAATACTCCTTCAGGTAAGTTACGGTAACCTTTCCTTCGAAAGAGGCAATTGGAGGATGCATCTTTGAGATGGAAATCTGTATTTTTTTTATTTGTGGAAAAGAAGAATGCACCTCTGCGGCAATTGTCATTGAAAGGGTTTCCAACAGGTCAGACGGTTGCTGCATTTGTTTCTTTATTATTTCAAAAAGAGTTGCATAATTAATGGAACCGGTGATGTCATTAACGATATCTGCACCCGGTTGGTAATCAACAGCAAGGTTTACTAAAAATTCATTCCCCGTTTTCCTCTCCTCCGGATATAATCCGTGGTATGCAAAAAAGTGGAGATCAGTAAGCTCGACTGTTATTAAATCTGCCATTAATATATGATTAATGAAATCCCTTTTCGCCAAGATATCTTTCTGCATCCAAGGCTGCCATACAGCCGCTTCCGGCTGCTGTAACGGCCTGGCGATATATTTTATCCTGTACATCACCTGAGGCAAATACTCCCTCTACATTGGTTTTGCTTGTACCGGGTATTGTTTTCAGGTACCCCGCTTCGTCCATATCAAGCCAGCCTTTAAAAATATCTGAATTGGGCTGATGACCAATGGCTACGAAAAAGGCGCTTACCGGCACTTCCTGTTTCTCTCCCGTTTTAGTGTTCCTGATGCGAACTGCTTCTACTTTTTTATCACCCATCACTTCATCTGTTTCGCTGTTCCAGTAAATAGTGATATTGGCTGTATTTTTTACCCTGTCCTGCATCACTTTACTGGCCCGCATTTCATCCCTCCTAACAATCATATGCACCTTAGCGCAAATTTTTGAGAGGTACAAGGCTTCTTCGGCAGCAGTATCTCCAGCGCCTACAATGGCCACTTCCTTACCTTTAAAAAAGAACCCATCACAAACGGCACAAGCACTTACACCAAAGCCATTAAGCCTTTGTTCACTTTCCAATCCCAGCCAT
>JAEUVL010000152.1 GCA_016786965.1 Chitinophagaceae bacterium | reverse complement strand
AGTATTTGCGGCAGTACCTGGTCCACTCCACAAAAAAGGCTGATGGAAAATACCACCGCCGTCATGTATTCTTTTTCATCAAAAGGAAAAGCCTGCTTGTATTTTACTTCTCCCGGATGTGCGGCAGCATACGCATTGAGTCCGGCCACATATCCTTTTATTAATTCAATAAAATCTGGGCTCAGGGTATGCCATTGTTCTTCTACTGTTTTGCGTACCCGCAGCAGGTTGATCACATAATCTCCTTCAGCTCCTTTTTTTCCAAGGCCAGTTCCGAGTTTGGCTTTGCCACTCAGCACTACTAATTGCAGGGTTTCAAAATCATCTTCAGCATGTGCCCAGGCAATGCCGTAAGCCACTTCAGGATCGGTGGGTGCAAAGATGTGCGGCACGCCGAAACTGTCGCGGGCAATAGTAATATTAGCAGGGTTGATCTGGGCAGCAGCATTAATAGTGATGAGTAATAGCAGAGAAAGCAGTTTTTTCATTCCTGAAAATTATGACAACTTTCCAAGAGTTGTGTAGTAAACAGCATTCTTATTTCTTTCGTTTACTCTGCAAATACTTCTCATGTATCACCCCACTCATCGGTTTGTTATATACCTTCCCTTCTACCCAGGAGATGATATCAATATAGGCAAAAGAACGGGTTTGGAAGCGGTCATTTTCCAGGTGCTTAATGGTATCGAGCAGTTTTTCAAATTCTGGTTTCAGTTGCCGCGGAGATAATGGTATTGACTGTCGAAGGAATTTAAACATGGCTTCTTCTACCGATGTCAGGTTCTTCATCCTGGCCATAAAGCGGTATACGGATTTGCTGAGCGATTCCATCAGCATATCATTCCCCAGCTCATAGTGGGCCATCAGGTGCACCACTCTTGCATAGCATTGCAGATCGTAGCGGAGTGTGCTGTTATCGTTTATGATCTTTTGCAGATAATCGATACAGGTATTATAATCGCCGCTGCCGAAATACATCATGGCAAACTTGTAGTTAAGCACCAGGATGCGGTGACTGTCGAGAAACAAACTGTATTCTTTCAGTTCTTCTTCGATGGCGGGAATAACAGACAACCCTTCTTTAAAAGTACCCTGCATAAAATGCTGGTTGATGCGGGCCTGGCTGATATAAATGAATGCCTGCATCCGGAAACTGTCATGGTCTTTTACCCGGTCTGTTTGTGCTACCTTCTCAAAATACCGCAGGGTTTTTTCGAATCCCCGATGGTTGCGGAGGTCAAAGTGTGCGTTTTGTAAATAGTGAATGGATTTGATGTAGTGACTGGTTTCTGCTCTTTTCATCAAAGGAAACTCTTCAAAAAGATCAACCAGTTTTTGAGCATACCTATAGTATTGCAAAAAATCCTGGCGGATAAAAGCATACCAGGTATAACTCTGGTAGAGATACATCCGCTCATAAAAGCCGGTCTCTTTCCAGGCGCCGGTGGGGAGGTTCTGTGTCATGAACTTGCGCACATCTTTTTCATCGTACTCATCTCGAGCATGACCATGCTGCACAAACCAGCTGAATAATTTCAATACCAGGTTTGACAGCCTTGTTACTTTATCTATCAATGCATTTACTTCATTGGCCTCTGCGGAAAGTGTTTCGGCCCTGTGCTGTATGTTACGGGTAATGTGTATGCCTTCGATCCTTTTTTCAAGGGCTATCAGTTGTGGCAGGAAATTAAATTTCTGGTTGGACCTGGCTATCTCTTTAGCCCGGTCTATTATCCGGAGGCTTTGCATAAACAGCCCTTTTTTGTACAAGATGTGGGCATAGTCAAACTGTTCGTTCAGCTGCAGGTCCATGCTATCGGTACTTTTCAGCAGGCGAAGGCTGGCGAGCAGTTGTTTGTAAAGATGTGTTTTCAGGTTGGCCAGCTGGGGCTTTGTCACATTGTCCATTTTTTTCAATAACGCCTTTTCATCATATTCCTTCAATTTGTCCAGGGCGTCAAAAAGGCGGACGATCTTCAGGTCTTCGTTACCAGAACTGCGTTTTATATAGAGCTTAAAATGCCTTTTTTCGGCTTTTTCAAGCGACCTGATAAGCTGGAATAATATGTCCGTCGGGCGGTTGGGCATCATAAAGAGTTTTTGCTGAAATCCACTGTCAGCAAGGGTTTTGCAAGCTCCCTGTCCGGTTAGGCATACTGAAATGATGCCGTATTTGTTTTGAACGACAAGGCCCTGCTCACTACTTTTGTGTCAGAAGATTAGATCAAAGGCAAGCAATCGTTGAAATAGGCAAACGTCAGAGGTCAAAGTTAAAGCCAATAATCTTCAAAAGCTGATAATTGGCAACGAGAGTCAGCAATCAAATACTACTCTTTAAGAATTTCATATGGCAAGCAATCGTTAGAGGTCAGTCCGTTTCTACGGAAGGACCTTTTTTGTTTAAAGCGCCGCTAAAGTAGCATTTTATTAATCCCTGCAAAATTTCTTTCCCTCTTTTTTCCTGATTTCATACGAACGGGTGTTTTTGTTGAATAAAGTCAAATCTTGTGTTTCGAGCTTAACCGGCTGATTATATATCTTCATGCGGTAAAAGAAAAATCTATGGCTATCCGCATCTTCATCACCGGCGGCACTTTTGATAAAGAGTATAATGAGCTGAACGGTGAGCTCTATTTTAAAGATACCCATATGAGCGACCTGCTGGAAATGGGCCGCAGCAGGGTGGCCGTTGAAATAAGGACCCTGATGATGGTGGACAGCCTGGAAATGACGGAAGAAGACAGGGAGCTCATCATTCACCAGTGCAATAATTGTGAGGAGAATAAGATCGTCATCACACATGGTACGGACACAATGAGTGAGACTGCTAAAATCCTGGCTACAAGAGTAAGAGATAAAACGATAGTTCTTACCGGTGCTATGATCCCTATCAAATTCGGTAGTTCAGACGGACTTTTTAACCTTGGCAGTGCCTTAGCTTTTGCACAAACATTACCTCCTGGTGTGTACGTGGCTATGAATGGCCGCTACTTCAATTGGGATAATGTGCGGAAAAACAAACAGACAGGTGTGTTTGAAGAAATTAAATGACAGGAACAGCCGCTGTCTTTATTCAATCACCAGTACTGTGTCCCTGTTTTCAGGGGTGATCTCAAAAAGTAATTCTTTCTTTTTGCCCTCTTTATAAATTTTGGTGCCAAGAGGAAAGTATTCCCGCCTTGTATCTCCCGGAGCGACATCAATACCATAGTTTCCTTTTACGGGGTACACAATTTTTAATGCTACCCTGCTGGATGTGTTATTTTTGATTCGGGTGATGATCTTTTTATCGTTTTCGTGATTTGGATAGGGATTCTCTTTTGCTTTATAGCTGGCATCAATGATGTCACCATTACCCGATTTGGATGACTGCGAAGTGGCCAGGGCGGTGCCGGTATTCTTTATATCGCCATTGCCTGACCCACTGGCACTGAATGTTTTTGCCGCATTCACGACCACATCTCCATTTCCGGACGAACGTATTGCTGCATCCTGTGCGGTTAGCCCCGAAGCATTCACATCACCATTACCACTTTTTTCAATATCCAGTTTGTCTATGCTTCCGTTCAGTACTGCGTCGCCGTTTCCTGTTTTCTCTAAACGCAAATATCTTCCTGTGATACCATTCACCAGCAACTGGTTGTTTCCCCGATGTTCGAGTACGGATATTTCAGGTAATGTTATTTGTATTGAAACATTCGTATTCTCGATATACATTTTGTTGTTTTCGTTTCCGTCGAATTTTATCTTCAGCTTTCCGTTATCTGCTTTTACCAATAACAATTTCTCCAGGTTATCGTCGATCTCTATTTGTATAGAAAAGGGTTTGCCCGTTTCGATGGTTGCCTTGCCGGGCAGGTCTTTTAATTCTATCTTGTCAAAGTCTTTGTCATCAAACGTTTTGGTGATGAGTTTTCCTGAACCTGTTAATGGTACCCGTTGTGCATATGGAGTAATGGCTGATGCTGTTATTACCAATAACAGAATGAATGCTTTTTTCATGAGTGTTTTGTTTTAGGGTTATTATTTAATCCTGTTTATTTCGTCCTGGGCGCCCAGCTCCCGGTTTCTTGCTTTATAGTTTGTTTTTCCAAACTTCCAGGTGAGCTGCAAACGAATATTCCGGCTCTCCCATTTGCGGTTATAATTATAATTCACGTTGCCGAAGGCGGCTTCCTGTCTCCAGCGCTGGGTGTTGAAAATATCGGTGACCGATACTCTGATATTTAGTTTCTCTTTGAAAACCGGTTTGCTGACACCTGCATCTACACTGCCGAGCCATGATGAACGGGACATGGCATCACGGGTGGCAATATTGCCCCAACTGCTTACCTGCACTTTCCATTTTTTGGGTAAGGAAAATGCCTGGCTGCTGTACCAGCCCATACCCCAGGCTGAATTATCCAATTTGCCTTGGGGTACTTCTCCTTTGAACTCTTTGTAAAAGGGGCTTAGGTTGAAGTAGCCCTCCCACCACTTGGCAAAGGGCATACCCAGGCTGAAGTTGAGGTACAACCGGTCTTCTGAGCCTATGTTGTAGTTGGTGGCTTCGGTCAC
>JAEUVL010000143.1 GCA_016786965.1 Chitinophagaceae bacterium | reverse complement strand
GCAAACACAGAAATATTCAACTGTCATAAAAAATGCGGCCAATGCCGTTACACAGCAAGCTCCCTATCCAAGCAATAATACCCTGGCCGATCAATTAAAGATCGTGGCCCGGCTTGTTGCAGGAGGATTGAAGACAAGAGTATATATGGTAAGCTTCGGGGGCTTTGATACCCATTCTGTGCAGGTCAATACGACGGATACCACCACGGGCACACATGCTACCTTATTGCAGCGTGTTTCTGATGCGATCAAAGCTTTCCAGGACGACCTGAAATTTTTGCAGGTAGAGAACAGAGTGGTGGGTATGACCTATAGTGAATTTGGGCGCCGGATAAAATCTAATTCCAGTGTGGGCACAGACCATGGAGCAGCAGCACCCATGTTTTTATTTGGCAGCCAGGTGGAGGCAGGCATGCTGGGAGTAAACCCAACCATTCCTGTCAACACGACCGTGAATGATAATATCCCCATGCAGTACGACTTCAGAAGTATTTATGCTACGTTATTAGAAAAATGGTTTTGTTTAGAGAAAACAGTGGTCGAGTCTTTATTCCCGCCCGCTATCAACGCCCAGTTGCAAAGCCTTCCGCTGATCAAAGCAGGGGCTTGTTCCGGCATCACCCCTCCTCCGCCGCCGGCCACTGGTGATATGCTGATAACGAATTCACCCAACCCGTTCACCAATAATACAGAGATCACATTCAGAACTGCCGGCGGACATACACTGATACAGATCATCGACACACTGGGCAGAATGATAAAGACAATGGTTGATGCTGAATATACAGCAGGTACTTACAAGATACCTTTCAATGCCGAAGGGCTGCCCACTGGTATTTACTATGCCCGTTTTCAGAACGGAGTGACACAGCAGGTAAGGGCCATGATGAAAGTACGGTAAGAATATTCAAAGAAGGATAAATAAAAAATGCCTCATACAGAGGCATTTTTTTATAGTAGATCAGAAAGGTGATCAATCACTTTGCCGGTGCCCTGCATTTACCCAATCAGTTATTTTTTGTTTATCAACAGCTGTCAACGGACTGTTAGGCGCTTCAGGCATAGCGGTAGGCGTATTATCTACCGCCCTGGCTTTGATGCGGTCCCAACTGTTAACAATACTAAGGTCGGTATCAAAATTCTTCCCCCCACTTACTCCTCCATTCAGGTGGCAGGGACCGCAGTACCCGGTGATGATCTGTTTTACCAGGGCATATTTAGGACCATAATTAAATATAGTTATCTGGGCAGTGTCAGTACACCCTTTCTGATTTTTTACAGTAACAACATAGGCACCCGGGGCCAGGTTATTAAAGATGGGAGAAACCTGGAAACTGCCACTGTTTAATTTATAAGAAATGGTATCGCCAATAGGATAGTTGATAGTAATGCTGCCATTATTTGAAGTGCCGATAGCCTCTGTCTTAAAAAATTGCACATCATAGGTTACACCAGCGCAGGGATCGGGAGCAGCGGGTGTATCAGATTTGCTACAGGCAGTCAACAGAAAGATGGCTGATAAAAGGCTGAAAGCGAAGAGGCTTTTTTGTTGCATGAGTTGAGTTTTGGGCGTCAGTAAATTTAAACTTATTCTTTTGTTCAGGAGTACGAATAAGCTGACTTTAAAGGCAATATGACCACCGCCACGGCCAAAGGCTTATTTGAAAGCCGGTTTAAAAAATAAATTTGTATGAAACGTCGTTGCATTTTATATTTGCAACATAGTTACAAAACATGAACAAAAATCTACTTATCATTTCATTTCTTTTTGCTGCATCTATAAATGGGTTTGCACAAAACTTTGAAAGTGCAGCCAAGGCAGAACACAAAGTAAATCCTTCAGTTAAAGTCACCCTGTCTGGCAAGATAACCGACGCCAGCACCGGCGAGGTGCTTCCCGGGGCCAGTATTTATTTCATTGATGATAAAATTGGTGCAATTGCTGACGGGTCGGGTAAATATGTGATCAACAATATTCCAAACGGGCACCATGTGGTGGAAGTATCTCATGCGGGCTACAGCACATTGGTAGAGCACCTGGAGCTGAACATAAATACAGAGAAAGATTTTGCCCTGTCAACTATCGTGGTGGAAAACCAGGGAGTGATCGTAACCGGAGTCTCAGGTGCTACCAGCATCCGGAAAACACCGGTACCTGTTACAGCCATCAGGAGAACGGCTTTGCTTCAGACGCCATCCACGAATATTATCGATGCCCTCAGTCATGTACCAGGCGTATCACAATTATCAACAGGTCCTGCCATTTCAAAACCCTTTATCAGGGGGCTTGGCTACAACAGGGTGGTTCTTATCAATGATGGGATACGCCAGGAAGGACAGCAGTGGGGTGATGAGCATGGTACAGAGATTGACGAAATGAGTGTGGTAAAAGCAGAAGTATTAAAAGGTCCTGCTTCGCTCATGTATGGAAGTGATGCCCTGGCAGGTGTTGTCAATCTCATCACTAATATCCCGGTGGCAGAAGGCACACTGAAAGGGAATATCTTAACGAACTATCAAAGTAATAATGGATTAATAGGCACAAATGCAAGTATTGCAGGGAATAAGAACGGCATCAACTGGAATTTGTACGGCACCTATAAATCGGCCGGAGATTACCAAAATAAGTATGATGGCAAAGTGCTGAACTCACGGTTCAATGAAAAGAATTTCGGCGGTTATGTTGGGATCAATAAAAGCTGGGGCTACAGCCATCTTATCTTTAGCCGTTTCGACCAGCGTGTCGGCCTGGTGGAAGGCGACAGGGATGATGCCACAGGGAAGTTTATTTTATTTGCTGGTTCTCCATTAGAAAGAATTGCCACAGACGCAGACCTCGATTCAAGAAAACTATTTGTACCGCAGCAAAGGGTGCAGCATAATAAGCTTGCTCTTGATAACAATTTCGCCATCAAAAAAAGCCGGTTGAAGCTCAACCTTGGTTATCAGAACAACCAGCGACAGGAATTTGGCAATCCGGAAGATCCTTCTGAAAAGGAATTATTCTTTGACCTGAGTACAATTAACTACAGTCTGCAATGGCAACTGCCTGAGATGAAAGAATGGCATACCACCATTGGTGTGAACGGGATGAGTCAAAACAATAAGAACAAAGGTGCTGAAGTATTGATACCGGAGTATAATTTATTTGATGTAGGTGTATTTGTATATGCCCAGCGTTTCTTTAAGAAAGGAACATTGAGTGGTGGGTTCAGGTATGATAACCGTTCTGTAGATGCAGAAGGATTCTCAGAAGGTGGCGACATAAAATTTGTTCCATTCACCCGTTCTTTTTCAAATGTGTCCGGAAGTGTTGGAATTAGCTATGAACCAGTAGAGACTGTTACTATCAAAGCAAATATAGCAAGAGGTTTCAGGGCGCCTACCCTGGCAGAATTGGCCAGTAATGGTGCACATGAAGGAACCAACCGGTACGAATATGGTACACAAGACCTGAAGTCGGAAACCAGCCTGCAACTGGATGGGGGAATCGATCTTAATTACGAACATTTCAGCGTTAGCTTAGCTGCTTTTTACAACCGGATGAATGATTTTATTTTTTACCGGAAGCTAGAATCAGCTTTTGGCGGTGATTCACTCGTGAACGTGGATGGGGAAGATATTCAGGCTTTTCAGTTCAATCAAAATAACGCCAAGCTTTCAGGACTGGAATTTTCTTTTGATATTCACCCGCATCCGCTTGATTGGCTTCATTTTCAAAACAGCTTTTCTTTCGTACGGGGCCGTTTTGATAATAAAATTGATGGAAGTAAAGATGGAAGCGATAATCTGCCGCTTATTCCGGCTCCCCGGTGGAACAGCGAATTAAGAGCTGATTTTAAGAAGGCTGGTAAAGCACTCCGGAATCTCTATGCCCGTCTCGAATTGTCACGAACATTTGAACAGGCCAATCACTTCACAGGGTATGATACAGAAACCGCCACTGCCGGTTATACATTACTGAATGCTGGTTTTGGCAGCGAGGTGATCAGTAAGAAGAAAACACTATTCAGTATTTATGTAGGTGTTACAAACATTACAGATGCAGCCTATCAGAATCACCTGAGTCGGTTGAAGTATGCTGCACAAAATATGGTGACGGGACGAAACGGGGTTTTCAACACGGGGAGAAACTTTTCCATTAAACTAAATATCCCGCTCGAGTTCTCCATTAAATAGCTTGTTTTGGTGTAGTGTATATAAACCGGCTTCTTGTAAGCCGGTTTCCTTTTAAGGAGTAAATTGCAGTAT
>JAEUVL010000113.1 GCA_016786965.1 Chitinophagaceae bacterium | reverse complement strand
ACAAAAAACAATTGCCAGCGGTAACTGGGAAAGCCGCCAGTTACGCACCAGCCTTACCTGGAGATTTGGCAGCAACACTGTAAAAGGTGCCCGCCAGCGTAAGGATGCATCAGAAGAAGAAAAACAACGGACTCAAGGTGGTGGTGGATTAGGTGGTAATTAATATTAAACAGGATTCAAATAAAAAAGAAGGCATCGTTTCTGATGCCTTCTTTTTTTATATTTTACAGAGAATAGTTATTTTCTTTTTCGTTTGATCAGCTTTGCTTTTAATATCCTTACATCTTGTACGGGGCGATCCCGGTCCGCTCCCCGGCTGGTTTGTACAGATGCAATCTTATCAACTACTTCAATCCCCTTTATCACTTCGCCAAATACAGTATAGGTCATATCAAGATGTGGTGCGCCACCTATTGTTTTATACACTTCCCGATGGTCGGTTGGTATCTTTCTTCCCTGCATGCGTTGTGTTTCCAGATCGCTCAGCTCGGTATCAGTGAATGTTTTTCCATGCACAATATAAAACTGGCTGCCGCTGCTGGCTTTTTCAGGATTGTTGTCCCTGGCAGCAGCAAGCACACCTTTTTTATGAAACAAAGCAGGATTGAATTCAGCAGGAATTCTGTAAGAGGGGCCGCCATTGCCCAATGGCTTTCCTGGTGTTGCGGCTTTACTATCAGGATCGCCGCCCTGTATCATAAAATTTTTGATGACACGGTGAAACAATACACTATCATAATAGCCGGTCTTAACCAACTTCAGAAAATTGTCCCGGTGCAGCGGTGTGGAGTCAGACAAGCGAACCACCATATCTCCCAAACTTGTTTGAAGCAATACATCCCGTTTTGTCCTGTCTTTGTTGGTAACAACAGAATCTTTTTGTGCAATTACTACCAATCCGGCCAGGAGGCTAAGGGTAAAAAGGAAGGCTTTTTTCATACAATAAAATAGTAAAAAATTTAAAAGGGCTAAAAAGCATTTGACTCAAAGTAAAGCAATACATGATCTTTAATAAAGTTCTCCTGCTCAAAAGCATTCATGTCGGGCATGGGCTTTAGTTGTTTGAAATGCGGCCAGCCATCTTCATCCACCATTTCAAGTTCATAATATCCGCTGGGAGACAAAAGCTGGCATACTGCGATATGCATAAGATCCTGCTTTTGTTCTTTGGTAAATTTTTCTTTGATATCACCAAATTCCTGCACGCCTACCAGGAAGAGGATCGTTTCCAGGTCTGGCTTCTTACCAAAGCGATCTACCAGTTTTGCTTCCAGGTTCCACCAGCGTATTTGCAGGTCATCATCTTTTTTCATCGGGCAAAAGTACCGACAGATTTCATTACAGGGACGGGAAAATATTTAGATATATTTGAAAAAAGAAGCGAATGAGCAAGTTTACCAATTTACTCCTTTTTGTCCTGCTATTTACTGTAGCCAGGGCACAGGATTGTGACAACTTGTATGTAGATATTACTAAGGGTACTTTGAATGGACTTAGTCCTAAAGCGAGCCAGGACGAAGTAAAAAAAGTACTTTCCTGTTTTACGGCCACCAAGCCGGACGGCTCTGCTGCTGATTGCGGCGGTGGCGTCTTTTTTGCGAAGCATTACTTTTTCTTTTATACAGGCGCAGACAATATTAATATCAGAAAGGGTTTTACGGGCAAATGTTCTGCAGAATTGATCGGGGTGACAGAGAAAAAAGTTACAGAATTGCTTGGCAAACCTGAAGGCGAACTGAATGACAATGAAGGAGCGAAGTTTGTTTTCTATAAAACTTCTTATGGATGTATTGTTGTGGCAATTGACGAGAAGGGAAATGTATCAGAATTTTTTATGTACGCCATTCCCGTTCACGAAGTGAATTTATGTGTTTGATAAAGCAGACCGGATTTAAAAGTACGGGTTGATATTTCTGTTACCCGTTGTTCAGTTACCTTTGCGCAAAATTCGACAAATATGCTGCAGTTACAGGTATTAAAGCAAAATCCACAGGAAGTAAAAGACCGGCTGGCGATAAAACATTTTTGGGAGCCGCAATTAGTGGATGCCATTATTGCTTTGGATGATGAAAGAAAGAAATTGCAACTGGATTTTGACAATAACCAGGCAAAAGTAAACAGCACTTCCAAAGAGATCGGTATGCTGATGGCAAAAGGCCAAAAGGAAGAGGCAGAAGCTAAGAAGCTGGAAGTATCCGGATTAAAATCAACGCTGCAGCCAATTACTGAAAGACTTGCGGTAGTGGAAAAGCAATTACAGGAAGAATTAGTAAAACTTCCAAACCTTCCTGCTGCTCTGGTACCGGTTGGTAAAACGCCGGCAGACAATGTGGTAGTAAGGGAAGGCGGCGTAAAGCCACAATTACCTGCTGGTGCTGTTCCTCATTGGGACCTGATAAAGGAATACGATATTGTTGATTTTGAAACCGGGGCAAAGATCACCGGCAGCGGGTTTGCCTTATTTAAAGGCAAAGGAGCTAAGCTGCAGCGGGCATTGATCCAGTATTTTCTTGATTTTAATACAGCAGCGGGTTATACAGAGTACCACCCGCCCTTTATGGTAAATGAAGCATCAGCTTTTGGTACCGGACAGTTGCCGGACAAAGAAGGGCAGATGTATTTTATGCCGGAAGATAAGTTTTACATGATACCCACTTCTGAAGTACCTGTTACAAATATTTACCGGGATGAAATAGTAAAAGAGGAACAGTTACCTATAAGGATGACGGCTTATTCCCCTTGCTTCAGAAGAGAGGCGGGTAGTTTTGGTAAGGATGTTCGGGGGCTGAACAGGGTTCACCAGTTTGAAAAAGTAGAGCTGGTTCAGCTAGTGCATCCGGATAAAAGCTATGAAGCGTTGGAGGAAATGGTAAATCATGTGGAGAAGCTGCTTACCAGCCTTGAATTGCCTTATCGTATACTCCGTTTATGTGGCGGGGACATGAGTTTTGCATCTGCACTTACCTATGATTTTGAAGTGTACAGCGCTGCGCAGGAGAAGTGGCTGGAAGTAAGTTCCGTTTCAAACTTTGAATCATACCAGAGTAACCGGATGAAGATCCGCTTTAAGGACGAAAATGGCAAATCCCAACTGGTACATACATTGAATGGCAGCTCGCTGGCATTGCCAAGGATCATTGCCTGCCTGCTGGAGAATAATCAAACAGAGAAAGGTATTAATTTGCCTGAAGCTATACACTCCTATTTCAAGGATAAAATGATTAGTTGATCTGACTAGAGGAATAAAAAAATCCCGGTCTATGACCGGGATTTTTTTATAGGTATGTTATAAACTATTAAGGTTGAGCAAAGCTGTTTCTTGCACCGCCAACAGCAAATACTGCCAGCATTCTTGATCTTTGTCCTACACTGAACATATACATACAGGCATCGTCTGTATAATCCATGTAGTTCATGGTCATTTCTACCGGCGTACCAGAGCAGGTACTTAAATGACCAGCAGCAGGGCAACCGTAGTTAGCAGTATTGTGAGTTGGAGTATCTCCTACCTGGTCGTTACCACAAGTGGCATCACCCCAGATGTGACGAAGATTCAGCCAATGGCCCACTTCATGAGTAGCTGTTCTTCCTTTGTTGAAGGGAGCAGCAGCTGTACCGGTTCTGCCGGTTGCATTATCGTCCAGTACAACGCCATCGGTGGCAGAAGAACCTCCTGGAAACTGTGCATAGCCGAGGATACCACCTCCCATGTTACAAACCCATATATTAAGTTTGGTAGTAGGGCTGGTGGGGGCAATACCCTGTGCGCTTTTCTTCATCGCATCATTGGTGCTCCAGCTTGTTTTTGTAGTGCTTCTGCGGTTTACCTGGTCCAATACAAAGCGGACACCGATATTTCCTGCTTTTACTGTATTATAGGTTGAAGTAAGATTGTGATCGGCATTGGTGGCAGAAAAATCCTCGTTCAATACATCAATTTGTGATTGTAACTGTGCCAGTGATACATTTTGTGCAGCAGTTCTGTAAAGTACATTGAAGACCACGGGAATTTCAATTGTCCCGTCGGCCAGTAAGCGATAAGCCTGGGGGTTGGCAATTACCCGTTGGGTAAATTCTTCGATCTCATTCATCCGCTGACGTAAAGTGGGATCAGCTTTCATTTGGCCTTCCAGTACTTCATGCGATGAACACTGGCGTTGGGTCGCCGTTATTGATTCTTCTTCGGCGGGGAGATCTTTTTCGTTGGAGGATGACTTGTTACATCCGGTGATCAAAAAAAATCCACTGGCAAGCAATACAAGAGATTTCTTCATAAAAGCGTTTGGTTTAGTGTTTTAAAAATATCGACTAAACAAGTTATTAGAAATTTTAGTGTTAATTAATACCAGAGATAAACTATTATTGCAACGCCGTGTCGAATGTGAGGTAAAAGGTTTATTTCCTACGTAAGATTACGTTTACCGTTTTAGTTATATTAATATGAAACACTTAATTTTCATTTTTCTGATTTTATCTGTGTGCTCATTGGCTTGTCAAAAGAAATCAAGCCCTGTCATCACTGAAAGAAAAATGGAGCCACCGTCAAGGGTGGAGAATCTTTATGCTGCACCTGGTACGGTAATACCAGATACGGTGGAAGGTAAAAAGATTTTTGCCACTCGTTGTGGTCGTTGTCATGGATTGCCTGACCCCATTCAGTTTACTCCTTCCCGCTGGGAGAATATTCTGGCTTCAATGCTTCCCAGGATACGGGTAAGCCAAGAAGAAGCGGTGCATGTAAGAGCTTATGTTTTAGCCAATGTAACTAAGTAGTTGTTGTATTGCTCTTTTTTATTCTTTTGTTCATTACATAAAACCAAAGGGGGGGCGCCAGTGATAACAACATCATACCGGGATATCCGGTAGGCATTTGCGGTGCATTGTCGTGATGGCGCAACACCTGGTATTTGCGGCTGGCCATATAATGATGATCTGAATGCCGGCTTAATTCAAATAAGAACAGTCTGCCCAAAACATGATCACTATTCCAGCTATGTTCAGGCATAGCTCTCTCATACCTTCCTTCACCTGTGGCTTTACGCTGTAATCCATAATGCTCTATATAATTTACTGTTTCAAGTAATAGTATGCCAATAAAAGCAGCAGCGACAAAGTATAAAACAGGCCATGCTCCAAAGGCAAGATAAAGACCCGCCAGAAATGCAGCCTGCACCAGGTGAAACTGTATCATCTCATTGTATAATGAAATAGCAGGCTTTCCTTTTTTTCTTACTTCTTCATTGGATATATGCCAGGCACTCAGGTAACTGAAAATAATAGTACGGAAATAAAAAGTATAAACCGGTTCACCATACCTGGCACTGCTGGGATCTTCGGGAGTCGCCACTCTTTTATGATGTCCTTTATTATGCTCGGTGAAAAAGTGCATATATAGTGAGCTAAGCAGTAATGCCTTGGCAAGAGTCTGTTCAAACTTGTTTACCCGGTGCCCTAATTCATGCCCCACATTGATACCAAAAGTACCGCACAGCAATCCCATTACCCATATCCTTCCGGCAATATCATACCAGGGCAGTATATCGTTCTTCAATCCATCCAGGAATTCATACAATGCGATAAACTGTAATATGACCACCAGGTATAATAAAACATCATATGATTTATCTTTCTTTGCCAGCTCTTCTTCAGCAGCTTCCATATTGGAAGGATCAGGCTTTAATAATAGTTCTACCATGGGAATAATGACCCAGGCAATGACCATAGGGATCCACACGATCCAACCTTGCGAATTGAAAGAGCGGATGGCTCCTGCAAAAAAGATAAAAGGAATGAGATATTTAAGAGCCCTGATCTGCATTTGGGGTAAAATGATAGATGACAAATTTAAAAATAAGAAACCGGTTTTGACGTTTAAAGTATTGCACTGAGCAACTTTTTTAAACTATCTATCTTCCAAATAGTCTGAAATCAAAATGTTGGCCCATGTCATTGACTAACCAGTTGAAGAACCAACACCTGATGTGGCGTGCCGGGTTCGGTCCCGCCGTGGAGCAGTTGGGTGATCTTTCTGAATATACCCCAAAGCAATTTTATAAAGCCCTGGTAAAAGCTTCCGATAAAAAGCCGGATTATATTGATGTGGCAGACGACTATCTGAAAGGGGTACTGATGGGCATAGAAGAGGTGGGCCGCCAGCAAAAAAAGGAAATACCAGCGGAAGACCGCAAAAAAGTTCAGCAAAAGAACAGGGAGGGAGTCAGAAACCTTAACATGTACTGGATGCATGAAATGGTGAACACGGCTGCCCAGTTCAGGGAAAAAATGGCTTTCTTCTGGCATGGACATTTTGCGTGCAGAAACCTGAATGTGTTTTATCAGCAGGGATTGCTGGATGTCATTCGCAGGAATGCCCTTGGCAATTTCGGCACTATGCTAAAAGAGGTATCCCGGTCAGCCGCAATGCTTAATTTTCTGAATAATCAGCAAAACCGGAAAGACCATCCCAATGAGAATTTTGCAAGGGAGGTAATGGAATTATTTACCCTTGGCAGAGGCAATTATTCTGAAAGTGATGTGAAAGAAGCCGCCAGGGCTTTTACAGGCTGGGGAGCTACCATCAAAGGAGAGTTTCAGTTCCGCAGATTTCAACATGACTTTGGCAGCAAAACGGTACTTGGCAGAACAGGAAATTTTGATGGAGGCGAGGTACTGGATATTTTACTCCAGGAAAAGCAGACAGCCAGGTATATAACACAAAAAGTGTACAAGTTTTTTGTAAATGAAAAAGCAGATGCTGAAAAGGTGAATTGGCTGGCCGACCGCTTTTATAAAAATGACTATGATATCAGCAAACTGATGGAAGACATCTTCACGAGTGATTGGTTTTTTGATGAAAAGAAT
>JAEUVL010000087.1 GCA_016786965.1 Chitinophagaceae bacterium | reverse complement strand
TGTATTTTATGCGCAGCAGCCAGTTGCTGCAACTGATCGTTGGAGCTAACGCCCAGTTTTTCCATGGCCCTTGCTTTATGGGTACTTACCGTAGAACGTTGCAGGTTCAGTTGTTCCGCAATTTCATTTACCGGTTTACCGGCCAGTAAGTTCAGTACTATTTCAAACTCTCTTGTGCTGAGGCTGTCGAAGGGGTTTTCAGCAGACATTTTTTTATTGAAGACCAGCTTGTACAGCAGGTTATTGCTCAGGTATTTTTTACCGCTCAGTACCGTTTTAACGGCCTCCTGCAGCTCCTGCCTGTTTTGTCTTTTAGAATAGAACCCATCGGCCCCTTCATCGATCAGTCTTTTGCCAAAATTCTCTTCGGGCAGCGCACTGGACACCAGTACTTTAGTTTGGGGCCAGCGCCGCTTTACGGTATCCAGCACAGCGGTGGAAATACCTTCTTCCAGCATCAGGTCCAGCAGTAAGAGGTCTATTTCATGCTCTTTCATGATCTCCAATACCATATCTGCCGAGCTGGCCAGGTGGACCTTTTCCGCCTGGAAATGCTGCTGGAACATGACCATAAAGGCTTCGGCCACCAGCGGGTGGTCATCGGCTACCAATACTCTCAGCCCATGGCTTGGTGTTCCGGAAGTGCTGCTCATTTCAACTCAATATTAGCGTAAAAATAATATCAATTGCATAAGGGAAAGCTGACGAGAAAAAAATAGTCACCCGTCTACAAATAAATAGCACAGCCGTCTACAAACCAGGAAATGCCCCTGGTATTTCTTTGTACTGCGTTTCAAACCCGTGTGTGGGGCAGCCGGTTAAAGGCCGGCTGCCTTCGGGTTTTAACCAAAGAAAGATAATTGAAAAGGCGCAACATTCACAACCCCAAAAAGTATGTAGCAAAACAGGCAGCAGATAGGGAGTTGACTTGATGCTGCAATGACAATAACAGGAATACGGCGCTGAATGTCCCGAATTAACCAGAACAGAACCATTTATAAACATACAAAACAACTAAAAATGAAACTCAGATTTTTGACAATGCTGGCAGTGATATGTATTACTGTCAGTACCTATGCGCAGGTAAAAGTGGGGGATAACCCTACGAGTATTAATGCCAGCGCTGTGCTGGAAGCGGAAAGTACTACTAAAGGCTTTTTGCCGCCGCGGATGACCAAAGTACAAATGAATGCCATCGCGGCACCGGCTGCTGGCCTTATCGTGTATTGCACCGATTGTAACCCGGTTGCACACTACAGTTTTGACGGAATAAGCTGGAACGTACTGGGCTCTGCCACCAATCCCAATGCCACATTTGCCAGCAATACCCTGTCATGCACGGGTACACTGGCCGGTTCTTATGTGCAGTATACTACTATGAACAGCAGCAATACCAAAACGGTAACTATCCATTGTAATAATGCCGGAACCGTTACCGGCAGCACTAATACGGTAAACGGTGTAAGCTTTTCAGTGAACACTACTTTATACAGCACGGGACCAAGCACCCCTGTTACCCTTACTGCTGCCGGCACGCCACAGGCTACCGGTACTTTTTCTTATACGGCAACAGTGGCAGGGCAAACCTGTAACTTCAATGTAACTTATAGCGCTGCTGCTACCTTTAACTGCGGGGCCATTACACATACCTTACCCAGCAGCCTGGTAAATGGCATGGCGTATAACACTGGAAGCGTATCATTACCATATACAG
>JAEUVL010000027.1 GCA_016786965.1 Chitinophagaceae bacterium | reverse complement strand
AAAAGCGATGTGATCAATATCCTGATTCCCCGGATCAAAACGAAATATAAGAAATACGCCAAGCTGTTCAATAATGATATCAAGTATCACATCAATCCAACCGGTAAGTTTGTGATCGGTGGCCCGCATGGCGATACAGGATTGACCGGCCGCAAGATCATTGTAGATACTTATGGTGGTAAAGGCGCTCACGGCGGAGGCGCATTCAGCGGAAAAGATCCCTCTAAAGTGGACCGTTCTGCTGCCTATGCTACAAGGCATATTGCAAAGAACCTGGTGGCAGCCGGCTTGTGCAGCGAAATTCTGGTACAGGTGTCGTACGCAATTGGTGTGGCCCAGCCTACCAGTATTAACGTGAATACCTACGGCACTGCCAAGGTGGATATGACCGATGGTGAGATCAGCAAGATAGTAGAAGGAGTGTTTGATATGCGCCCTTATTTCATCGAGCAGCGATTGAAACTGCGTAATCCTATCTATAGCGAAACAGCCGCTTACGGACATATGGGCCGTATTCCACAAATAGTGGAGAAAACATTTACTTCTCCTGACGGCAAAAAAGTGACCAAAAAAGTTGAACTGTTTACCTGGGAGAAATTGGATTATGTAGGAAAAGTGAAGAAAGCATTTGGATTGAAATAAAGCACCCCTAAATCCCCTAAAGGGGACTTTCGAAAACCCCGAGAGATTCATCAATCTTTCGGGGTTTTAAGTTTTCATCAGGCCGCCCTAAGCTAATTTGAAAGAACGGATGTGGTCAGTTGCCAGACGCTAAATCACAAACCTTTATTTTTACAACGTGAAAAATTTCAGACAACAACACCGGCCAAAGAAGAACACCCTCGTTATTGGCCGTAAGGCAGTTATCTCGGCATTACAGTCCGGTCAGCAATTAGACAGGATTTACCTGGACACCAGGGCTGTAGGAGAGGATGTGAGTGAGATCAAGAGACTGGCGTTGCAAAACGGAGTGCCGGTCAATTATGTGCCGGCAGCAAAGATCGATGGATTTAATGTAGGCAATCATGATGGTTGTGTGGCACAGATTGCTAAAGTACAATACCAGAACTTGCAGGATGTTATCTCCTTCGTGATTGAAAAGGGGGAAGTGCCATTGTTTTTAATACTTGATGGGATAACAGATATCCGCAACATAGGTGGCATTGCCCGTACGGCGTTTTGCACCGGGGTACATGCCATTATTATTCCTGATAAAGGGGTGGGGGCATTGAATGAAGATGCGATACTTACTTCTGCCGGGGCATTGGAACAAATACCTGTTTGCAGGGTAAACAGCCTGATGAAAGCAGTAGATGAACTTCACCTGAATGGGATAAAAGTATTTGCCAGTGAAATGACAGCCACTCAAAGTATTGCTGACGCTGACTTCTCC
>JAEUVL010001082.1 GCA_016786965.1 Chitinophagaceae bacterium | reverse complement strand
TTCTTCCGGCCCCATGATCTCCGCATCATTGCCCTGGTAGGCAGGCTTGTAGATCTTTATTTTTTCAGACACTAATTGTCCGTAATCTTTATCCGGGGTAACCATGTACACTTCATAACCGGCCTTTTCACCCAGTTTGCTCAGCGTGCCGATCACATCGTCTGCTTCATAGCCATCAATAGCGATGACGGGAATATTAAAGGCTTCAATGATTCTTTTGATATCGGGTACAGCAGCGCTGATGTCTTCCGGGGTTTCCTGGCGATTGGCTTTGTAATCAGCAAAGTCTGTATGCCGCTCTGTGGGTGCAGACGTATCAAAGCAAACCGCCATGTGAGAGGGCTTTTGCTTGGTGATCAGCTCCACCAGCGCATTGGTGAAACCAAACTGGGCATTAGTATTTTTGCCTTTAGAAGTAATGCGGGGCGCACGGATAAGTGCATAATAGGCCCTGAAAACAAGTGCAAAGGCATCAAGAAGGAAGACTTTTTTTTCCATGCCACTAAGGTAAAGATTTCAGTGGCAGACAGATATAAAAACACAACAACCCCTGACTTTACGCCAGGGGTATTTTGTATTAACGCTGCTTTTTGCTCAAATTAGTTGATAGACAATTTCAATGCTGTGCTGCTTTCCGTATTGTTGGCAGACTGAGTAGCTGAAACGGTGGAAGAAGCTCCTTCTTTTTTCACAAATTGCTCAGGGTTTTCTACCAGTACTGTACCACTAAAGGCAGCAGTTGATTGCTGTGCTGAAGAAGTTGGTGCTGCGATAGCCGTTTTGTCTTTGTGAATGAAATTCAGGTATAAAGCAAAAAATAGCAGATTGAACGCAAAGAAATTTGCGATTTTGCGGACACGTCTTTTCATAAATACTGGATTTACTGGTTTTACAAATATTGGATTTCGCTCGGTTTTCATTGCTAAAGTATAACCGCATAGTAAGGTTTGCAAGAATGAGGATACACTATTTATAAAAATAAGGCAGTAATACGCAGGAGTGATTCGTAGAATTACGAAAGGTGCATTGAAAAAAAACCTGGTGCAATATTCTATTATCTTTTCTGATCAAATGAAGGCAATTCTGGCGGCCTAAAATTGCCTGATAATCAATATTATAGAGTGACAAATAAGATTTTACCCCGAAAAATATTTAATCAGCATACATTATTTTACTTTAGCATAAATAAGAACGTTTTAAGTATAGCCCGACAATCATACGTTATGAAAAGAAATCTCTTACTCAGTTTGCTGGCCGTTATGATATTTGTTTCCTGCCAGAAAGAAATCACTTTTGAAAATGCTGATGGTGGTACCGGAGGCGGCGGTACCGGAGGCAGCAGCAATTGTAAAGCCTGCGCTTATTTACCATGGTGTGATGGCTCTGTATATAGTTATTATGATACAGCATTTGGTGGATCTGCCACTGTATCTGCTGATACGATCCAATTTGTAAAAGACACCACATTTGGCGGAAGAACCTATCAAAAGATCGTAACGAAGGGATTTGCTTCCACCCCTTATTATACAAATTGTACTAACGGTGTTTCAAGGTATACCATTTTCGATATTCCTGCCACCGGCGGAACCATTTCAAAAATTGAACTGAGGATGGTGGATGCTAACCTGGCGGTAAACGGTACCTGGAATGATACTATTCGAAATGGTTTGGGACAGACGGTTATCTACAAGAACACTATAAAAGCAAAAGCGGTAAGCCGTACATTACATACAAACACTTTCAGCGATGTGATTCATGTGGAGTCCATAGCCGGGGTTGAAGTACCGTTGCTTGGTTTTTTAGTTACCAATAAGTCAGATTATTATTATGCAAGAGGAGTAGGTCTTATAGAAGCTAATGTGGCTAATGAAGACGGCTCATTGGTGTACCAGCATAAGGTGATCAAAGCATACCGCATTCCCTGATAGGAACCGATAAGTCTTACTTCTTTATCTCGTCCAGTTGTTTTTGCAGGATGAACATTTCATCCCTGAGTCGGGCTGCTTCCATAAAATCAAGATCACGGGCCGCCTTTTCCATTTCCTTTTTTATTTTGGCGATGGCCTTTTCCATTTGAGGAATGGTTTTGTACTCTGCCTGTTCTTCGGCTGCGAGGGTTACTATATCTGCTTCGTTGGGAATGGCATAGGGGTTCTTTTCATCAAAGCCTTTTATATCCAGTACGGAAGTTTGCGCAAATACATCTTTGGTTGATTTAATAATGGTGGTGGGAGTTACACCATGTTGAATATTCCAGGCTATTTGTTTTTCACGGCGGCGGGTGGTTTCATCAATGGTCTTTTGCATACTCTCTGTCATCTTATCCGCATAAAAGATTACGAGACCATTCACATTTCGGGCAGCACGGCCAGCCGTTTGGGTAAGGCTTTTTTCATTGCGTAAAAAACCTTCTTTATCAGCATCCAGTATGGCCACTAATGAAACTTCCGGCAGGTCCAGTCCTTCCCGGAGCAGGTTTACGCCTACTAAAACATCTATCACGCCTAATCTTAACTCTCTAAGGATCTCTACCCGTTCCAGGGTGTCCACTTCACTGTGTATGTATTTTGATTTGATATTTATCCGGTGCAGGTATTTGTCCATTTCTTCTGCCATCCGTTTGGTGAGTGTGGTTACGAGCACCCTGTCTCCTTTGGTTATTCGCTTATCTATTTCATCCAGCAGGTCATCAATTTGATTTACTGAAGGACGGATCTCAATCGGAGGGTCTAATAAACCCGTGGGTCTTACTACCTGCTCTACCACTACCCCACCACATTTCTCCAGTTCATAGTCATCGGGTGTGGCCGATACGAAAATGGTTTGATTGGTCAATGATTCAAACTCATGAAAATTCAGCGGCCGGTTATCCAATGCGGAGGGGAGACGAAAACCATAATCCACCAGGATCAGTTTCCGGCTTCTGTCACCGCCATACATTCCGCTCACCTGGGGAATGGTCTGATGGCTTTCATCGATGACAGTTAAATAATCTTTGGGAAAATAATCCAAGAGGCAGAAGGGCCTTGTACCGGGCCGACGCCTGTCGAAAAACCTGGAATAGTTCTCAATGCCATTACAATAGCCCAGTTCCCTGATCATTTCCACATCATAGTTAACCCTTTCGGTAAGCCGTTGTGCTTCTATATACTTCCCTTCCTTTTTAAAATATTCAGCCTGCGCTGCCACTTCGTCCTGTATTTCATACAACACCTGCTGTAAAATATCTTTTGGCGCCACGTACAAGTTGGCAGGAAAGATAGCGGCGTTTTCCATTTTGGCTATCCGTTTACTGGTAACCACATCAAT
>JAEUVL010000504.1 GCA_016786965.1 Chitinophagaceae bacterium | reverse complement strand
AAACCCGGCCGCAAAATGGGCCATGTAACCATCCTAAGCAAAGAAAAACAGGATCTGCTTCATCAATCCAACAAAGTAAAGCGGACCCTGAGGGCAAAAGCCTGATTCCTTTTATCCAATTTTGATACCGTTCGTAATTAGCGGGCTCCCCGGTGCAGGAAGCCGGCTCTTTTCACGTCAAAAAAGCTTGCGATTATCCAGTATCTTTAACTTCCTGATTTTTATACCAATTGCACATCAAAAACTATGAGACGTATCAGTTCAATATGCCTTTACTTTTCTCTTGCCCTGCTTATAGTCGCCTGTGGTAAGAAAAAATCTGCCACTGCTGACCAGCAAAAACAGGCAGGCGCCAAACCACCGCCCATGCGGGTGGATGGTTACGTTGTGGTCCCGCAACCTTTCCAGGAAAACATTGAAGTTCCTGGTTCTATTATTGCCAATGAGGTAGCCGAAATTCATCCGGAAACATCCGGCAGGATCGTTCAGCTAAATGTGGTGGAAGGAAAATATGTAACTAAAGGCACGGTATTGGCAAAGCTGTATGACGGCGATCTCCGGGCCCAACTGAACAAAATACAGGTTCAACTGGCCCTGGCACAAAAAACGGAAGAAAGGCAGGCACAATTATTAAAGATACAGGGCATCAGCCAGCAGGATTACGATATCAGCCTGTTACAGGTAAATAGTTTGCGGGCGGATATCGGCATTTTACAAACGAGCATTGCTAAAACAATAGTAAGAGCCCCTTTCAGCGGAAAGATAGGATTGAATGCCATCAGCCCCGGTTCTTATGTTACACCGGCCTCTGTTATCGCAGTGATCAATCAGACAGATAACCTGAAGCTGGACTTTACCGTACCGGAAAAATATTCAGGACAAATTAAGATAGGACAATTGGTCACATTTACCATTGAAGGGTCCGATAAACAAATGGGGGCGAAAGTGATCGCCACAGAAGCTAATGTGATGGAAAATACCCGCAGCCTTACAGTAAGAGCTTCGGTAATGGGCAAAGACAATGCCCTGATGGCCGGTGCTTTTGCCAAAGTACAATTAAGTTTCGACCCTGATCCCAATGCGCTGCTCATACCTACCCAGGCTGTACTGCCGCAGGCAAGAGGGAAAAAAGTGATCCTATATAAAGGTGGTACCGCCATTTTTGCAGATGTAACCACCGGCGTAAGGGATTCTGCCCGTGTACAGATCATCGATGGACTGAAAGCTGGTGATACGGTGGTGGTGACTGGTTTATTGAGTGTGCGGCCGGAAGCTAAGATACAGATAGGCAAGATCGTTAATAAGTAAAACAAATGACAGATAATAACCCATAGATGATAGCAGCTTCACTTATTCAAAGCCAAATTATCCTCTATCATCTCTCAGTTATCAGTTAGACATTATGAACATTTCAGAATTAAGTTTAAGAAGACCGGTACTGGCCATAGTGATGAACATCGTCATTGTGCTCTTTGGTGTGATTGGCTTTAAGTTTCTCGGTGTACGGGATTACCCGGCCATTGATCCGCCGAACATCAGCGTACGTACTTCCTACCCGGGTGCCAATGCCGATATTGTTGAAACACAAATTACTGAACCACTGGAGAAAGCTATTAACGGTATAGCAGGCATCAAAAACATAACGAGCAGCAGCAGCAACGGTACCAGCAATATAAATGTGGAATTCGAACTGGGCGAAAATCTCGAATCAGCCGCCAATGATGTGCGGGATAAGGTATCACAGGCACAACGTTCTCTCCCCTCCGACCTGGATGCACCACCCGTAGTATCAAAGGCTGATGCCAGTTCCGACCCCATCCTTTCCATGACGGTGCAAAGCAATACAAGAACACCATTGCAGATGACGGAATATGCCAACAATGTGCTGGTGGAAAGACTTCAAACCATTCCCGGTGTAAGCGGCATTCAAATATGGGGCGAGAAAAGATACGCCATGCGTATCTGGATAGACCCTTCAAAATTAGTGGCGAAGAATATCACCGCAAATGATGTGCAAACAGCATTACTGAGGGAAAATGTGGAACTGCCTTCAGGTAAAATATCCGGCAGCTCCACCGAATTGACCGTAAGAACATTTGGCCGGTTGAATACAGAAGAAGAATTCAATAATCTCATTGTAAAGAATACCGATGGTACCGATATACGGCTGAAAGATGTCGGTGAAGCAATCCTTGGGCCGGAGAATGAAGAATCGGTATTAAAAGGCGATGGCATCCCGATGATAGCACTGGCCATCATTCCACAACCGGGCTCTAACTATGTATCTATTTCTGATGAGTTTTACAAACGACTGGAGCAAATTAAAAAAGATGTTCC
>JAEUVL010001053.1 GCA_016786965.1 Chitinophagaceae bacterium | reverse complement strand
TCCAGGAATTTTTTCATCGCATCACCAAGTGAGTATTCGCCCATAGCGCAAAGATAGATGATAGATGATAACTGACAGATGACAACTCCCGTGTTTGTGCTATTTCTCATAGCCTAAGAGCAACTCCGAAATAAAAGAACTATCATCTATCATCTTTCATCTATCATCTCATCATCAGTTATCTCATAAAATAAGCAACTGGTAGGATACAGAGAGCTTATCCAGATGCCCACGCAGCCTCTCCTCATTCGTATCCGTAATAAACACCTGCCCGTCATTCTCCGCACATACTTTATGCAGCAGGTTGCCGATGCGGTCTTCGTCCAGTTTTTCAAACACATCATCCAGCAAAAGGAGAGGAGCGAAGCCTTTCTCTTTTTTCAGCACTTCCATTTCAGCCAGTTTCAAGGCAAACAGTAAACTCTTGCGCTGCCCCTGCGAAGCAATATTTTTAAACGGCTGGTTGCCCAACTGGATATCCAGGTCATCCCGGTGAATACCCGAAGTGGTACGCTGCGCAAAACAATCTTTGGTGCGGTTCAGTGTAAGCAGGTCGGAAAAAGAAGATTGTAGCAATTCGCTTTCATAATAGAGATGTACGTTCTCGTCTCGCTGAGAAATATCGTTGTACAGTCGTTTCACCACCGGTAAAAAAGAGACCAGGAAAGAAGAGCGTTGATGGAAAATATGGTCACCGGGTTTAATTAATTGTTCATCCAGCACATCCAGCAGGGCAAGGTTCTTAGTGCCTGTTTCGGCAAATGACTTCAACAGGGAATTACGCTGGTCCAGTACTTTTTTATAGATGATCAGGTGCTGCATATACTCCGGGTCCAGTTGGCAAAGCAATGCATCCAGGAAAGTACGGCGCTCCCTGCTGTCGCCCGTTATCAGTTCCGCATCATCCGGCGCAATCACCACACAGGGATAGCGGCCAATATGGTGCGAAAACTTATCATATGGCTCTTCATTGATCGAAAACTCCTTCTTGCCGGTTTCCCGGAGAATACAAACCGCCTTTTCAGGTCTGTCGTGCAGGATAAAATCGCCGTGCAGCCGGAAGCCCGAGGCGCCATGCTGCACATTATTGCCATCCAGGCGGGTAAAATAGCTTTTGGTAAAACAGAGGTAATGAATAGCATCCAGCAGGTTGGTTTTACCCACGCCATTCTTTCCGCAAATACCAATCACCCGTTCCGAAAAATCGAAGGAGCGGTCCGGGTAGTTTTTAAACTGCAGCAGGGATATGTGCCGGAGAGAAAGCATAAGGTTGCAAGATACGGCCTCGCATGGTTAGTTCCGGTGGTACGTAATGGACCAGCCTGAATCTCGCTGTTATCACCCCGCAGCATCGTGCCGGAAGGGGTGATCAATTGTACAGTACCATCATACTGTCACCCGGAGCTGGCAGAAGACAGCCCGGTAATAAGCAGGGGTGTTCCCAAGCCCGGCATTGCAAAGGCGGCGACACCGGTTCACTATTTAATGCGGATAAAACCCGTGACAAAGAAAACAAGTACGGACAGCAAATCAGGAGATAGGGATATAATGGCTGGAGATATAGAATCAACGGTAGCCAACACCGGTAAAATGAATGTAAAAATCAATTTTTTGACCGTTAAGGTCCATTTTTGTGGAGATAAGCTGCTTAAAAACAGCGAATTAGCGAATAAAAAAGGGGAGAAGACCAGCGCAAAACACCCCAACAACACCACAAAAGCAACCGGACCCACCGCAAAACCCGGAAAACACAGCGCAGAACCACGGAATCCGTCCGCAGAAGATGGGAACTGTTGCGCAGAAGCAGGGATTTCTTCCGCAGAAGGTGAGAACTGTTGCGCAGAAGCAGGGATTTCTTCCGCAGAAGGTGAGAACTGTTGCGCAGAAGCAAGGATTTCTTCCGCAGAAG
>JAEUVL010001029.1 GCA_016786965.1 Chitinophagaceae bacterium | reverse complement strand
TCTGCCGTCTTTTGGACGTTATGCCGCAGGTATGGTGTTCTTTCCAAAAGAAATACGACTGCGGGAAGAGTGCCGTGATATTCTGAACCGTACTGCTGATAAATTGGGCCTTGAAATATTGGCTTATAGAAAAGTTCCTGTCAATACCAGTGATATTGGCCCAACAGCCCTGAGTGTGGAGCCAGAAATAGAACAAGTATTCGTAGCCTGCCCGGACCACATCTCCAACCCGGAGGATTTTGAACGTAAATTATTCATACTTCGTAACTATGCATCTCACCTGGTCAATAGCACTGTAAGAAAAGATGAGATAGGGTTTTATATTGCTTCCCTATCTTATAAAACAATTGTGTACAAAGGGCAACTCACCAGCCACCAGGTTCGCCAATATTTTACAGACTTGAGTAATAAAAGATTAGTTAGTGCATTTGGCCTTGTACATTCAAGATTCGCTACTAACACTTTCCCTTCCTGGAAGCTGGCACAACCGTTCCGCTTCATTGCTCATAATGGGGAGATCAATACACTACAAGGCAACCTGAACTGGCTGAAGACAAGTGAGAAAGGTTTCACTACCCCCTATTTTTCCAAAGAAGAAATGGAAATGCTGTTACCCATTGTAACAGAAGGGCAAAGCGATTCTGCCTGCCTTGATAATATTATTGAATTACTGACCTTAACCGGCCGTTCCTTACCGCATGTGATGATGATGCTGATACCCGAAGCCTGGGACGGACATGAAGAAATGGACCCGGTAAAGAAAGCATTCTATGAATTCCACTCTTCTTTTATGGAACCATGGGATGGACCTGCTTCCATTTCATTTACCGATGGAAAAATAATTGGCGCTACACTGGACAGAAACGGTTTGCGGCCATCAAGATATTGCGTAACCAACGATGACCGTGTGATCATGGCATCAGAAACAGGTGTGCTACCTGTTGATCCTGCCCACATCATCGAAAAAGGAAGACTGCAACCCGGTAAGATGTTCGTGGTGGATATGGAAAAGGGAAAGATCATTAGTGATACAGAATTGAAAAAAGAAATTTGTTCGCAAAAGCCTTATGGCGAATGGCTGAATAAATACAAGATCAGGCTGGAAGAATTGCCTGAGCCAAGAGTGATGTTCACTCACCTGGAACATGACCAGGTTTTCAAATACCAAAAAGCATTCGGCTATTCTACCGAAGATCTTGATACCATCATAGCGCCGATGGCAGTGGAAGGAAAAGAACCAACCGGCTCGATGGGGACTGATGTACCGCTGGCCATACTAAGCGACCAACCACAACATCTCAGCAGCTATTTCAAACAACTCTTTGCGCAGGTTACAAATCCACCTATTGATCCCATCCGGGAAAGACTAGTAATGTCACTGGCCACTTTTGCAGGCAATAATGGGAATCTCTTGCAAGAAGACCCGCTGACTTGTCACAGTGTAGCATTGAAACATCCCGTGCTTAATAATTATGAACTGGAAAAGATCAGGAGCATTGACACCGGTCTTTTTCAATCAAAGACCATTCAGTGTTATTTCAAAGCCGATGGCAAACCAGGTTCTTTAAAAAAAGGCATTGAACGTATTTGTGATTATGCCGTGGATGCCGTGGAGGATGGTTTTAAAGTACTGATCTTACAGGACAGAGCTATCGATTCCAACCATGCACCTATCCCCTCTTTGCTGGCAACAGCCGGTATTCACCACCATCTTATACGCAAGGGTATGCGTGGCCAGGTCGGGATCATCGTTGAAGCAGGGGATGTTTGGGAAGTTCATCATTTTGCCTGCCTCATTGGTTTTGGTGCGACTGCTATCAATCCTTATCTCGCTTTATCATCTATCCGTGACCTGAGAGAAACCGGGAGACTGCAAACCACTTTAACAGAAGATGACCTGAAGAAAAATTATGTAAAAGCAGTAAATGATGGTTTACTGAAAGTATTTTCCAAAATGGGGATCTCCACTTTGCAATCTTACCAGGGCGCACAAATATTTGAGATTCTTGGACTGAATAAAGAAGTGGTAAATAAATATTTCACCGGTGCCACTTCAAGAATTGAAGGTATGGGCCTTGATGAAATTGCCAGGGAAGCATTAGCCAAACATTTCTTTGCTTTCAGCAAAAAAGATGTTCCGGTTGACCGTTTACCTGTTGGCGGCATTTATCAATGGAAAAGAAAAGGTGAATTCCATTTGTTCAATCCGCAGACCATTCATTTACTGCAACATGCCACCCGGATGAATGACTATACAACTTTCAAAAAATATTCTAAGCTGGTAAACGAACAAAGTGAGAACGCCTGTACACTTCGCAGCATGTTCCAATTTAAGAAGAACCGTCCTTCAGTCAGTATTGATGAAGTAGAATCTGCTGAAAATATTTACAACCGCTTTGCCACCGGTGCTATGAGTTTTGGCTCTATTTCCTGGGAAGCACATACCACTTTAGCGATAGCCATGAACCGCCTCGGTGGTAAAAGCAATACTGGCGAAGGCGGTGAAGACGAAAGCCGCTATGAAAGACTGGAAAATGGCGACTCCATGCGCAGCGCTATTAAACAAGTGGCATCGGCAAGATTTGGTGTCACCAGTTTATACTTAACTGAAGCAGATGAATTACAAATAAAAATGGCACAGGGTGCCAAGCCGGGTGAAGGAGGTCAATTACCCGGGCATAAAGTAGATGAATGGATCGGGAAGGTACGGCATGCCACACCGGGTGTGGGACTTATTTCTCCTCCCCCGCATCATGATATTTATTCTATTGAAGACCTTGCTCAATTAATATACGATCTGAAAAATGCCAACCGCAATGCGAGGATCAGTGTGAAATTGGTGAGCAAAGCCGGCGTTGGCACCATTGCGGCTGGTGTGACCAAGGCAAAGGCTGATGTGGTATTAATATCGGGGCATGATGGTGGCACAGGCGCCTCGCCTGTAAGTTCCATCAAACATGCCGGGTTACCCTGGGAGTTAGGTTTGGCAGAAACCCATCAAACACTGGTAAAAAATAAATTGCGGAGCCGGGTGGTAGTACAGGCGGATGGTCAGTTGAAAACAGGAAGAGATATTGCCGTGGCCGCCCTGCTCGGTGCGGAAGAATGGGGCATTGCTACTGCTGCACTGGTGGTAGAAGGATGCATTATGATGAGGAAGTGTCATTTGAATACATGTCCTGTTGGTGTTGCCACGCAAGACACAGAGCTAAGGAAAAGATTCAAAGGTGATCCTGACCATGTGGTAAGTTTTTTCAAGATGATCACCCAGGAGCTGAGAGAGATCATGGCCGAGTTAGGGTTCAGAACGGTACAGGAGATGATCGGCCAGGTGGATAACCTTGAAGTAAAAGAAAATATAGAACATTGGAAATATAAGAACCTTGATCTTTCAGCCGTGTTATACCGGGAACCAAACTCTATGTATTCCACCTTATACTGCAGCGAGGGGCAGGATCATGGTCTCACTGAAAGCCTGGATTGGAAATTACTAGCCGCTGCACAACCAGCATTGGAACATAAAGAAAAAGTAACTGGCTCATTCCCGATAAAAAATACGAATCGCACAGCAGGTACTATCTTATCTAATGAGATCACTAAGAAGTACAGGTCGGAAGGTCTGCCTGATAATACGATTCATTTTTCTTTCAATGGTACCGCAGGGCAAAGTTTTGGCGCTTTCAATACTAAAGGCATTACACTGGAGCTGGAAGGTGATGCCAATGATTATTTTGGCAAAGGATTGAGTGGGGCGAAACTTATTATCTATCCGCCGAAAACTGCCACCTATACTCCTGAAGATAACAGTATCATTGGCAATGTGGCTTTCTATGGCGCTACTTCTGGTGAAGCCTATATCCGCGGAAAAGCCGGGGAACGTTTTGCGGTAAGAAATTCCGGCGCACAGGTG
>JAEUVL010000962.1 GCA_016786965.1 Chitinophagaceae bacterium | reverse complement strand
AGCGAACCGGGTGATAGAACTAACACCGAAAGGCATCATTGACCGGCTGACGACCTTTGATGAATACCTGGTGGATGAGAGAGTGAAGGCGCTGAAGGAGGAGATGTATAAATAGCAGATGACAGATGATAGTGGATAGATGATAGTGGAGAGATAAAAGTGAAAAGATAATAGTTGGTCCCGCTTTGGAAGAGGCGGGATTTTTTATTTTAGGTATAACGCAATAGACGGAATTTTGCGTGATGTGCCATCCGGTCCTTTTGCCCTGATATCGTCGAACGTAAGCAACGTGCCGTTCTTTTTCGTTTGGAGGTGATTGATAAATGCAGGCGAGAAATTACTTCCTGTTATGGCATACGAGACAATTGCCTCTCCATCGTCGATGGTCGCCACGTAGGATACTATTTCATAGGTCTGCTTGTAGTAGCCATCGGGTCCGGTCAGGGAAAGGAATGGCTGTTTCAGCAGGCTGTCCCTGTTGGTGGTAGTGCCACTTTCCCAGTTATATTTTGGCTCGGCAATGTGTCTTACTTTGAACTCTTCTTTGAAAACGAATTTCGTTTTGTTTGATATGGTTATGGTGGCATTGTCTGTCACCGTCCTCACTCTCACAATATATTTATAAGGGGCCACTTTCGTTATGCTGCCGCCACCACCGGATATGGAGATGACCACATTCTCCGCTGATATTTTTAGATTCGCCAGTTCAATAGGATTGTCTGCACCGATATAGAGATAGTTAAGAGAGCTGTCCGTTAAATTCGTGCAATTGATGCGTGGCTGGGCGGAGGCAGCACAGGTTAAAAAAAGACAAATGATAAGTAAAGATGCTTTCATATTCCTCCCTAACGAAAAAATAATTTATTTCTTATAAAATAGTAATGTTGCTATTGACAAAATCCATTCTTCTTTTTACTTTGCGTAGCGAAGCTGAAGCAATCTCGTTGACTTTTTAAGGTCCAATGCCTTCCTTACCTGTTAATCTGCCCGGGAAAAACCGGTATCCGGACGGGCGGTATGCTGGCAGCAGTATTCAGGTTGAAGCCAACTGCGTAAAAGATTTGAAATCGCTCCGACGCTCCTGTTGGAGCGATTTTTTTTTGGCAAGTGATGATTTTGCCAGAAAAGGGGCAGAAATTATGTGATTTTGAAGTTCCTCTGCTTGTTTGAGGCTAAATTTGATAGTTAACACGACTGGATGCTCAAGCAAATTTTTCACTCCGGTATGAAAAAGATATTTCTTTTTTTCGCTGTTTATTTTATGATCTGTACTTGTCCCATGCAGGCGCAACCTTGTACTGCTGGCTTATCCGGTACTTATACAATCGGCCCCGGGGGAAATTTTACGAGCATTACCGCTGCCATAGCGTCTTTGCAAACAAACGGTCTTGCGGGAAACGTATCGCTGGAACTTCAAACAGGTTACACCGCTTCTGGTGAAACATACCCGCTTACTTTCCCCGCTATTCCCTGCCAGGATTTGTATGCCATTACTCTTCAGCCAGCTGCAGGAACGGCGGGGTTTACATTAACAACCAGTTCCTCCACTGCTGTACTGCTCAACGGCATTCATAATTTAATAATAGACGGAAGGGCCGGTGGTACGGGTACTGCTAAGGCTTTGACGATAGAAAGCACTGCATTAAATGGTAATGCGGTTACTCTTCAGAATGATGCATCGGGTAATACACTACAGTATCTTATTGTAAAAAGCCTGCCTGCTGCTATCACAAATGGCATCATTAATATAAGTACCACTACCGGTGTTACGGGAAATGACAGTAACAAGATCCGCAATTGTGATATAGGGCATACTACTTTATTTTCCACCAATCTTGTATATGCCAGTGGAACTACGGGCAAGGAGAATAACCAGAACGAGATCAGCAATAACAAACTGTTCAATTTTTTTCATACCTCATTAAGCAGTACGGGAATAAATATTGGCCAGAATAACCATGCCTTTATAATAGATGGTAATAGTTTTTACCAGAAAACAGCTGTGAACTTTGGTGTCACTTATCGCACCTGCTATGCCATTTATATCAATACCACTACGGGCAACGATTTTATCGTTCGTAATAATTTTATCGGGGGTACCGATGCCAATTGTACAGGTACTCAACTTACCTGTTCCGGCGCTGGTGCATTTGCGGGTATTAATATCCGCTCAGGCATCACTGGTCAATCGTTCATTGATAATAACCTTATTGCCAATTTAAAACTCACTTTTACCAGTAATACGGCTTCGGGTGCGGGAATATTAATAAGTGGGGGTAAAATAAATTGCGGGAACACGACTGCCAATATCGTCGGTAGCCAGGACTCTCTTAACAGTATTAGTGTTACCACAACTACCAGTTTAAATAATCCTATTGCCAATTTTGCCGGCATCGCAGTTGCCAATGGCGATACCGTTGTTGTTACAAATAATACAATAGGAGGTATCGCCGGGGGCGGTACTGGCAGGCTGTCTGTATTTGGTATATTGCTTACCGGCAGCACAAGCGCCTGCTATACTGTCAGCAATAACATAATAGGCAATCCGGCACTGGCAAACAGTATCACCAATTGGGCAACCTCAACTTCCCTGGTACATGGTATTAACAGTGCCGCTTCATCAGCTGCCCGGACGCAAACCTTTTCGAGTAATCAGGTCATCAATTTAAATTGCCTTAGCACCTCATCGAGCAGCCAGGTGGCAGGAATTTACACTGCGGCGGGACAGAACTCGATAGTCAATAATATTGTACACGACATCTTTGGGGCTTCGTCCGCTGCAGCAAGCAATGCAGCTGCTGTCACTGGCATTTCATGTGTTGGTGGGTTTGGTACACAAAGAGTAACCGGTAATACCGTATATAAATTAATAAGTAACAGCGTATCGGCAAGCCCGTCTGTCATTGGTATTTATGCTTGTAATGGCTCTTCTGCGTCATTGCCGGTGAATAAAAACCTTGTACATAGTTTGACTGCTACCGGTTCTGGTAATGTTACTCTCACGGGCATCTATGCTGCCTGCTTCAGCACCTTTGTGAATAACAATATGGTTCGGCTGGGTATTGATATAGATGGCAACGCAGTAAACGGCAATTATGCAATTCATGGAATTTATCAGGGCCTGCTTTCAACAGGGCATACTATTTCATTTAATTCCGTATATATAGGAGGTAGCTCCAGCGGATCACAACATACGTATGCTTTTTATAATCTTGATTCACTGGTGGCGAAAAACATAAGCAACAACATTTTTGTAAATGCCCGCAGCACTTCCTCCGGAACCGGTAAGAACTATGCTGTACAACTCCGTGGTAACAAAAAGAAACCACAAGGCCTTGCGATGACGGCCAACCTGTATTTTGCATCCGGCACGGCTGGGTTTATTGGTTTCTTTAACGGTAACAGCTGTAATAGTTTTTCTGAGTGGAGAGAAATTACCGGTGTGGATTCTCTGTCCGGTAAAGGAGATCCCGGATTTATTAATGCCACTGGCAATCTGTCAGCTATCAACCTTCATTTAAATGCCGTTACTCCTGCCGAAAGTGCCGGTATTGCAGATTCGTTAGTGGTTGATGATTTTGACAATGAGAACCGGGCCATATTTACACCAGCAGATATAGGCGCCGATGCAGGCAATTTTACTGCAGTGGATGTGATTGCTCCGACAATAGCGTATTCGGTCTTATTGAATAACACAACCAACCTTTCTAACCGTTCTATACAAGTGAGGATAGCTGATGCCGGCACAGGTGTTCATATCTCAGGTGCATTCGTTCCAAGGTTATGGTTACGACGGTCTTCACCCTTTCTCACCAATTGGGCAAGCACACCTGGTACCCTGATCTCCGGAAACAGTGGTGATGGAGTATGGGAGTTCGTTATTGATTACAGTATTTTAGGTATTACGCCAGCCGGGCCTGAGATGTATGAGTATTATGTAACGGCCCAGGATATTGCCGCTAATGTTGAGATCAGTCCCGCGGTTGGCGGCGCTCATTCTGATGTTAATACCCAGGTAGCCGCGCCAACTAATGGGCATTCATACCGGGTTATGGCCATTGTGCCCCCGCTTGTGAATGTAGGAACAGGCGAACAGTTTCCAACGCTTACAGGAAATAACGGGCTTTTTCAATTCTTGCGTGAAAATGTAATGAGCAGCAATGTAACAGTAAACATAACTTCCGATCTTAGTGAGGACGGTACTTTTGCACTTGATGCAGACAGCATGTATAATTACCAGTTAAAACTGACTCCGGCAAACCCCACAACTAAGGTCATCGCCAATTCCGGCGATTTACCTTTCGCCATGCTTCGCCTATTTAATATGTCAAATATTATTTTTGATGGAAGCTATGGAGGAACAGGGAAATATTTAAGGTTTAGAAATAGCCATACCATACCTGAAAGCTGCAACCCTGTTTTTTTGCTTGACAGCACTAGCAGCAATATTGTAATCAGTCATTGTATTATTGAAAGTAATATAAGAGATGTTTTGGTTTTAAAGGCAAGCATATTAGTTGGTTCAGCCGGTGTAAACAAGCAATTAGAATTCAGTTATAACCACATAAAAGACGCAGAGGTTGCTTCGGGAACGCCTGTAATACCGAAAATAGCAGTCAGGTCTGCCAGTAATAATAATAAGTTACTCACTATTAGGGGGAACGAAATATATAATTTTTCTTATAGAGGCATTGACCTTATGAATACGGGAGATAGTTGCAGGATTGATAGCAATCACTTCTATTATAATGCAACCATATCAACCCCGGAAGTTTCACTTCCAATTTACATTCAGAATGGAAGTGGTCATACTATCAGTAAAAATTATATTGGAGGCAGTGCCCCATTTTGCGGCGGAAGCCAGTGGTGGTTTACGCCGGTTTCATCCATTAGTGATCCCGCAAGTTTCGCAGGAATATATTATTTTCTTTATGGAGCCAGACCGTCAATGATAAGTGATAATACCATACAGAATATTTTTTTAAATCCAACCACTGAAGGGCAGTTGAGAGGTATTGAAGCATGGGGCAACCCTATAGTGATAAATAATATAATAGGCCATCCTTCTTCTCCTGATAACATTGTTAATTCAGGTAAGGGAACGAATTCTTTTACGTATGGTTTAAGTGTGAGTGCAACAGACTCAACAAGCGTTATGAATAACACTATAGCTAATATTTCTGCAACAGGCCTGGATAGTTGCAGAATAGTAGGTATAAAAGTTTCAGGAGGGAGGGAGGTCATAAAGAATAATATCATTCATACTCTGAAAACCAATAGTAATACCGGCGGCGGTGGTCAGGACCCAACTGCAGGCGGGATATTCATTTGGCTCAGTCAATCAGGTTCGGAAATTGACAATAATCTTATCTATAATATTAAGGCATTGAATACGTACCCTAAAACAAGGCTTTCAGGTATCGAAATGATTTTAGGAGCACAAAGCAGGAGTCTTATTCGGGGAAATCGAGTTTACAATCTTGAGAATCGTTCGGATTCAGGTTTGATATTTGGTATATTAATGAGTGGTTTAGTCCGATCAGAAAACAACCAGATTACTATCATAAATGGAACGAACACCAATCGTGTCGGTATATATGGAATCAGGGATGGAAGTGATTCTGCATACCACTTTTATAACACTGTTTATATCAGTGGTACAGCCGTTTCTGGCAATATAAATTCCTACGCATATCAATTGTATGGGGGAAGGCTGATCAGGCTTCAGAACAATATTTTATATAATGGCCGAACTGGCGGAAGTGGGGGCCATTATTCCGTTGGAGCAACTGTCAATCCAGACCCCACTCCGAGATGGGCTCCAATAAGCTCGAACTACAATCTTTTTGTTGCCAATGATTCTGCAAAGATCGGTGCATGGGGCATTAACGAAGTGCCACAGTCAATGATTGGATGGAAAGCAATAAGCGGAGGAGATTCAATTTCACTCGCAACTTTAGCGTTAAAGATACCAGCAAGTATTTTCTTCCGCTCCATTGCGTCAGGCGATCTCAATATCAATAACAACGACTCCATTTGCTGGTACGTAAACGGTAAAGGCTTACCTGTTTCCACAATCAGTGGCGATTTTGACAGCATATCAAATATCCGGTCAACTTCTGTCGTTACCGGCCCTACTGATATCGGTTCGGATGAATTCAATACCACTACTACGCCCGGACCTTTAGAGATATTGGGAAGGCATCTGCCAGGTATGACTGATTCATTGATGCTGAACGGAAGAGTACTCGCCACCATCACCTGGGGCAATACCGGCACATTACCCACTATTGGCAATGCCCGTTTTTATTCTGGCGAATGGCCGAATGACCTTACCAATGCAGGTACTGTAGTGAATGCCCGTACATTGAACGGCTGGTTGCAAATACCCGTAACCGGTGGCGCAGGCTATACCTATTCCATTACTTATTACTACGACAGCAGTATGCTTGGCAGGGTGCAGGACCTTTCTAAACTCACTTTGCATAAGAGAAATATCGGTGAGACAGGAAGCTGGCAAATGTTATCTCCAACAACAATTAACATCTCTGCCAAGACAGCCACGGCAGTCGGATTGACGAGCTTCTCCGAATTTTCAGGTGCAGAATCTAACGCTCCTTTAGCATTGCCTGGCGATAATGCTTGCCCCGGCGGCACCGTACGTTTTACTAATTCTATCACTGGTGCAGGTTATACATATCAATGGCAGGCTGACGATGGCAATGGATTTGTGAATGTGATCAACAATTCAATATACAGTGGAGTGAATAGCACAACACTGGTTATTACCGGTGCACCCAGTGCCTATAACCGTTATAAATACAGGTGTGTGGTAAATACGGGCAGTGGTACTGCGAACAGTGATGAGTTTCTGTTAAAAATAACCAGTTCATGGAAAGGCACAGTTGATAGCGATTGGAACAACCCGCTAAACTGGAGTTGTGAACAGGTACCGGATGCTAATACAGATGTATTGATCGGAACAGGCCTTGTCAATTATCCTGTCATTACTACGAATGTCATTTGCAGAAGTATAATTGCATCCAGCGGTTCGCTGATACAGGTTAATTCAGGTGCTGCAATAGAGTTAACCGGAAAATAGATTGACTTTTTTCTCTATCTTCCTCTTTCAATGACATCCACCTCTTCAACCCTTGCGAAAAAGATCGGTTTCTGGGCCGCCACTTCTATCATCATTGGCAGCATCATCGGTTCTGGTGTTTTTATGAAGCCCGCCAGCATGGCCGGTCAGTTAGGATCGCCGGTATGGCTTACGCTGGTATGGGTGATCGCCGGTATGTTTTCGCTGTTCGGGGCCCTGATCTATGCAGAACTGGGCGCTATGATGCCGGAGACCGGTGGTATCTATGTCTATTTCCGGAAAATGTTTGGCGACTTT
>JAEUVL010000945.1 GCA_016786965.1 Chitinophagaceae bacterium | reverse complement strand
CGAATATTTTGACGCTTTTCGTATTGATCATATACTTGGATTCTTCAGAATCTGGAGCATTCCGGCCAATGCCGTACAGGGTATCATGGGCCGTTTTGTGCCCTGTCTGCCAGTACACATCAATGAATTTGGTGAAAACGGGATATGGTTTGATTATCAACGCTACTGCCGCCCTTTCATCATTGATGAAGTCGTCGATGCGATCTTTGGAGAAGATGCCGCCCGGGTAAAACACGAATTTTTGGCCGCTAATGAACAGGGTAGTTATGACCTGCTGCCAGATTTTGAAACACAACGGCAAATTGAAAAACATTTTGCCTCAACTGAACAAAATGAAGAGAATGAAAAACTGAAAAATGGGCTCTACGACCTGGTGAGCAATGTGATCTTATTTGAAGAACAGGGGTCGAATGGACAGGAATATCATTTCCGTATAGCGATGGATAAGACATATTCCTTCCGCTACCTGGTGCCACATGTACAAGAGAAACTGCAAGCCCTTTATATCAATTATTTCTTCCGCCGCCAGGACGATTTCTGGTTCAAAGAAGCCATGCACAAGCTACCCAAGCTAAAAGCGGCTACCAATATGCTGGTGTGCGGCGAAGACCTGGGTATGGTGCCGCACTGTGTACCGGATGTGATGCAGCAATTGGGTATTTTAAGTTTGGAGATACAACGGATGCCTAAAGACCCAAAGAAGGAATTCTTTCATCCCAATGATGCTCCCTATATGTCCGTCATCACACCTTCCACACACGATATGAGCACCGTGAGAGGGTGGTGGGAGGAAAACAGGCAACGGACACAAACTTTTTATAACACAGTAATGGGACAGTGGGGCGATGCACCACAATACTGCGAATCGTGGATCAACCGGGCCATTATCTTACAACATCTCTACTCGCCTGCGATGTGGAGTATTTTCCAGTTGCAGGACCTGATGGGCATGAGTGACACACTCCGGAGAGAGAAACCACAAGAAGAACGCATTAATGATCCGGCAAATCCCAAGCATTACTGGCAATACCGAATGCACATCTCGCTGGAAGACCTGCTCAAGGAAGACAGTTTTAACGAGGAACTGGGCGGATATGTGGTAAACAGCGGACGGGGAGAATAAGAAAAGTCAAAAGCCGACAGTCTGCGGTCAGTTGCACGGATAGTATCTTTGCCGTATGAAAGTTTCTTACTGGCCTTTTAACCTAAAATTCAGGCACCCTTTTACCATTTCCAAAGGCACCAAAACGCATCAACCCACACTGGTAGTAGAACTCGAGCATTTCGGTATCAAAGGATATGGCGAAGCCCCGGCCATCGCCTATTACAATATTCCTGTGGAGAAGATGATCGCTGACCTGGATGCGAAGAAAACATTTGTAGAAAAGTTTGCCTTTACTGATCCCGAACGCTACTGGCATTACCTGCATCATTTACTCCCCAATAATCCATTCCTGGTTTGTGCACTGGACATTGCCGCCTGGGACGTATATGGTAAAATGAAGGGCAAAAAACTACATGAACTCTGGGGAGGGAATATTGCCAATAATCCTATTTGTGATTATACGATCGGCATTGATTCCATTGATAAGATGGTGGCCAAAATGAAAGAACTGCCCTGGCCTGTTTATAAAATAAAAGTAGGTACGGCTGATGATATTGCTATCGTAAAAGCATTAAGAGAAAACACCACCGCCACACTCCGGGTGGATGCCAATGCAGCCTGGGATGTAAACACAGCTCTTCAACTAATTCCTCAATTGGCTGC
>JAEUVL010000943.1 GCA_016786965.1 Chitinophagaceae bacterium | reverse complement strand
CGCATCGCCACCGGTAACTTTTCGCATGCCGTCTTTGTATACCTCTGTAAAAGAAGGCGTGAGTACATCGGGGAAGCCCCAGGCCGGGCGGACATCATCACCCCGAACCAATTTTTGAATATCACCTAGTGTGAGATCCGTCCTTCCAAAATACTTCATCATATGGTTATAAACATATTGATAGGTTTCCGTGGCTTCTGTTCGGGTTATTTGTCGTGGGGCGGATCCTTTTAGTTTATCAGCCAGGAAATGATAAACGAGCAGAAATATTGCAGCTCCTTTGCTTTCTATTGTAGCTTTTCTGTCCCAGGCCTGGAAGGTTGAGATGATATCTTTCAAATTCGGGTTTGCATCGGCATTCATGTTAAACATACTGTCGATTCCATAGATGTACTTCAGCTCTTTTGGCAATTGCTGGTCAAACTTGATCTGTTTGAACCTGTTGTAATCCACTTTATCTCCATTGATCAATTCCGTGACCCGCTGGCTGCGGTTGTTGTGATAAGTTTCGTAGCCGTCGTTCTTATCAAACTTTGTTCTGTCAAGATTATACTTTACATCTGTTGCTAAAAAAGGAGAATGGTTGGTGTTGAATAAGTACCCTGAAGCCGGGTTGATGTATTGTGGTAATTCTCCCACCGGTTTAAACTCGGACCACAAGGTGGCTGAGGTATTTCCAGGCAAAGTGCTCTTCCAGTTATACTGCGGATCGGGATTTCTTCTTGGCATTTTTCCATTGCTTATATAAAAGATGGTATCGTACCTGTCGGCATAGGTAATATTGAACATGGGAAGGCTGGTCATGCTGAGTGCTTTATAAAACTCATCAAAGTTTTTCGCCTTATTCATCCGGTACCATTGTTCCAGCGCCTTGATATCCATGGTGGCGGGTACCCGCATGGAGAAGACACCCTTGTCTGTTTTAACAGTGGCACCATATTTACTCCACCATATTTTTTTTCCGATGGTTACAGGTATACCGTTTACTTTCAGCTTTGCTTTGTCTTCTTCCAGGTTCACCCATTGCCCGTCAAATTTATATTGGTTCTTATTAGCGGGATTCATTTCCAGTTGGTACACATCTATCTTATCCTGGTAATTTACAGTGTGCGCCCAGCCAAGGTTTTCATTCGTGCCGTGAAAGATGAGACAACCGCCCGGAAATAATCCGCCGAGCATATTCCATCCCTGTTCGCTTTGCAAATGCGCTTCATAAAATGCCACGGGACCGGTATTGGGCTGGTGAGCATTCACGGCAAGGAAGGATTCCCCGGTAGTTGTTTTGATGGAATTCATGGCGAAGGCATTGGAACCATCGGTTTTAAAACCCGGAATGGTAGCTACTTTACCTGCAAGTATTTGCGGCAGTACCTGGTCCACTCCACAAAAAAGGCTGATGGAAAATACCACCGCC
>JAEUVL010000942.1 GCA_016786965.1 Chitinophagaceae bacterium | reverse complement strand
CGCATCGCCACCGGTAACTTTTCGCATGCCGTCTTTGTATACCTCTGTAAAAGAAGGCGTGAGTACATCGGGGAAGCCCCAGGCCGGGCGGACATCATCACCCCGAACCAATTTTTGAATATCACCTAGTGTGAGATCCGTTCTTCCAAAATACTTCATCATATGGTTATAAACATATTGATAGGTTTCCGCTGCTTCTGTTCGGGTTATTTGTCGTGGGGCGGATCCCTTTAGTTTATCAGCCAGGAAATGATAAACGAGCAGAAATATTGCAGCTCCTTTGCTTTCTATTGTAGCTTTTCTGTCCCAGGCCTGGAAGGTTGAGATGATATCTTTCAAATCCGGGTTTGCATCGGCATTCATATTAAACATACTGTCGATTCCATAGATGTACTTCAGCTCTTTTGGCAATTGCTGGTCAAACTTGATCTTTTTGAACCTGTTGTAATCCACTTTATCTCCATTGATCAATTCTGTGAACCGCTGGCTGCGGTTGTTGTGATAAGTTTCGTAGCCATCGTTCTTATCAAACTTTGTTCTGTCTAGATTATACTTTACATCTGTTGCTAAAAAAGGAGAGTGGTTGGTGTTGAATAAGTACCCTGAAGCCGGGTTGATGTATTGTGGTAATTCCCCCACCAGTTTAAACTCTGACCACAAGGTGGCTGATGTATTTCCAGGCAAAGTGCTCTTCCAGTTATACTGCCGATCGGGATTTCTTCTTGGCATTTTTCCATTGCTTATATAAAAGATGGTATCGTACCTGTCGGCATAGGTAATATTGAACATGGGAAGGCTGGTCATACTGATTGCTTTATAAAACTCATTAAAGTTTTTCGCCTTATTCATCCGGTACCATTGTTCCAAGGCCTTGATGTCCATGGTGGCGGGTACCCGCATGGAGAAAACGCCCTTGTCTGTTTTCACAGTGGCACCATATTTACTCCACCATATTTTTTTACCGATTGTTACAGGTATACCTTTTACTTTCAGCTTTGCTTTGTCTTCTTCCAGGTTCACCCATTGCCCGTCAAATTTATATTGGTTCTTATTAGAGGGATTCATTTCCAGTTGGTACACATCTATCTTATCCTGGTAATTTACAGTGTGTGCCCAGCCAAGGTTTTCGTTGGTTCCGTGAAAGATGAGACAACCGCCCGGAAATAATCCACCGAGCATATTCCATCCCTGTTCGCTTTGTAAATGCGCTTCATAAAATGCCACGGGACCGGTATTGGGTTGGTGAGCATTCACGGCAAGGAAGGATTCGCCAGTAGTTGTTTTGATGGAATTCATGGCGAAGGCATTGGAACCATCGGTATTAAAACCCGGAATGGTAGCCACCTTGCCGCCGAGTATTTGCGGCAGTACCTGGTCCACTCCACAAAAAAGGCTGATGGAAAATACCACCGCCGTCATGTATTCTTTTTCATCAAAAGGAAAAGCCTGCTTGTATTTTACTTCTCCCGGATGTGCGGCAGCATACGCATTGAGT
>JAEUVL010000900.1 GCA_016786965.1 Chitinophagaceae bacterium | reverse complement strand
TGAAGCACTTTTATAAAAAATGAAGAAGCTGGCAGATCAATAGCCGCTCCGCTCATATTGCCAAAAGCCACTTCCACCTGGTTTAGCGCAGACACTCTTGTCCAGGCTATGAAATACCCGGAAGGCAATGCTGCCTGTGGTGCCACGGTAACCGTGTTGCCGACAGCAACGCCTGTTACAGGATAGGTAACCGTAACTGTTGCCCCGCTTGCAAGGTTGGGCGGATCAAGTGTGGCAGTAACAGGAATGGAAGGCTTTAGGGTTAACCATCCTGAAGGAGTATAAGCCTCCGGGCTGGCAATATCTGAATTATAACGCAACATGCCGGCCAGTGGTGCGGCGGGCCTTTGTGCTGTTGTACCTACCGGTATGATCATGGATGAAGTTGTATTAATATCCAGCACTGCCCGTGCTTTGAAGGCACCGCCATCAGTTATTACTGTCGAATCGCCGAGGTGATTATGTCCTTTATTGGTGAAGAGGGCAAAATTGTTATTGCTGGAAGAACCCCTTACGCTGGTGATGTTGATTCCATAGGCAACCCCATCCACTTTGTTTTGCAAGGCCGAACTGATATTGATGAAATGGCCATATACATTGCCCAATATGCGGCGGGTGCTGGTGGCAGGTGTAACATAAGAGAGGCTGGTGTAGTTACCATACATTTCCCCGACATTAGCACTGTTGGAGCCTCCGGCACTTAAGAAGTTTGCATTGCCCATCATTACTTCCGTATAGCTGTTGCCCCTTGTATAGGTGTTGCCAATAATACCGTACATACCTAGCACCGTGTCCTGCGAGGCACTGCCAGTGGCATAGTTTATCCCAATAATGTCAACTATCTTTTGCGTGGCAGAAGGGTTGGTAAACGCCGCTGCTGCAAGGCCGGTATAGCTGGCAAGGAAAGGATTGCTCAAGGCTGCAGTGTCATTATCTATCTCATATACGGAGTATATATTTGAACTGTTCAGGTTAGGCATATTGCGGGGAAAACGGGAAGCCGTTAGTTTAAACACATGCTTATCGCTGTTGCCATCATCCAGGTTAAAATAGGCGCCTGTTGTGCCAATGAAATACCGGGAGTCGCCAAAAAAGAACTTCCTGGTATTTGTCTGGTAATAAATCGAATCGGTATTGTTCAGCGCCCTTCTCAGGTACAGTCTTCCTGTACCGGCGTCATGGATCCACTCACTGCTGTCGGCAACAATGGGCCTCCATTCACCAATACCTTGTTTATACTGGTAAATACTGCCAGCGGTATTATTATAAATAAGCAGGCCATCGGGCGGAGCGGCGATGCTGGTCATGTGTGATTGTGTCATACGGGGAAGCAGAAATCCCCTTGTTGTATCCTGTAATTGCAGGATGGCCCGGGGATTCGGGGTACCCGTGGTATCGCCAATACGAACCACCTGGCTGAATGAAGCCAGGGATAGTAAGCTAAATGAAAATAGTAAAAGGAAGCAGCGTAGGTTTAGGTTCATGGTTAGAAATTTTAGTAAATATCCTGAAACAAGTGCAGAAAGCAATACTTACGGTGTTTCGCGACTAACCAACCGCTATATGCAGGTATAAATTTAAATTGGTAGCTTTAAGACAACTATGACTGCCCGTCTTTCCATACTTGTTTTGATTATTATCATCTTCCTTGGCTGCGACAAAGAATACAGTTTTGAAGGCGGCGCCATGCCACCGCCAAGAGATACTATAAGTGTGCCACCGCCTCCTGCTGTTCCTGTGTGCCAGGCATGCAGCAGCATCCAGGGCAGCACATTACCAGAATGGAAATTCAAATCAGGTAACTGGACAATTTGCGGCAAGGCCGATACAGCCATAGCACTTGGCAACAGAACCACCTTTACTTTTTTCGGCCCTTCAGCCTGCTCTGTTGATACAGGCATGGTGATCACCGTGTACCTGAACGGAGATACACTGAACCGCGACCGGCAAAACCTCCAAGCAAGAACAGCTGCTTTTTATTGTTACGATCGGGTAACACCTTCTTATATTTTTATGAGCCAGGGCAGTAATTCGTTTTCAGTAACGATAGACCGCTACACACACAGTACGGGTATTGCCACCGGCACATTTCGCGGCGCAGTATCTCGTGCAAACGGAGCATCGGCAAGTATTGACTCCGGACGTTTTACTGTTAAGTTGTTGTAGGCTGAATTTCCTTAATGACATTTAAAATAATCAAACGGCTCTTTGCAATCATCGCATTGGTATAATGCTTTGCAGGCGGTGGAGCCAAACTCGCTAATGCGATGCGTATGCCAGGAATCGCAATGAGGGCATTGAATGTTTTCGGCGGCCGCAAACAGTTCCTGTTTACATGCCTGTTGTTTTGGATTGGGTGGGGCAATGCCATATGCTTTCAGTTTTCTTTTGCCCTCTTCCGTCATCCAGTCGGTGGTCCAGGCGGGAGAAAGCACAGAGGTGACTTTTACATTGGGAAATCCCTTTTCAGCAAGGGCCAGTTTGATATTCATGGCGATCATATCCATGGCCGG
>JAEUVL010000891.1 GCA_016786965.1 Chitinophagaceae bacterium | reverse complement strand
TGCCGGGGTGGCCAGCGCAGTGGAGAACTGGTATTGGATCGAAAACTTTTCCAGCAGGTATTGTTTATTCTCATCCTGCAATGCTTCAAAAGGCAGGTAGTTCAGTTCATCATCGGGAATGATGATAAGCCTTTTCTTTTGTTGCAGTTTCTGCTGTACAGGTTGTATCAGCAATTGGTACAGGTGCATGGCAGCGCCGGTGCCTGCATAGCGCCCATCAGTGGCGCTGGTGTGCAGCGATCTCTGCAGGGTATCTATATAGGCATAAAAACTTTTACTTACCTGTATCTTATGGTATGTAAAATGGTTGGCGGATATCAGCAGGGTCAGCAATTCATTGTCCGACAGGTGAAACGAAAGCAGGGTAGTAGTGGGGTCCAGTTTCTTTTGCAGCTCTGCTACCAGAGGGATCTTTTTTATAGCATTTTTCTTTTGCCAAAGCGGGTCCGCATTGATCTGTTCCTGCAGTTTGCCCAGTTCAATTTCATTATCACGGATACGGGTATAAAGTTGTTTCAGTTCGTTGGTATCAGTAAGTGCAGCCGCTTTTAAAGAAAGGCGGGTGATGGCAGATCGCAGCAGAGCGGATGATTGTAATAGATTATTAGAAGCCCCTGGCTGGTTCATTATATCATTGGCCTGGATATTAAAGGAGAGAACTGAAGCTTTGTTGCGCTGGTCAAATAGATAAGCTTCCTCCAGGTACAGTACCTTATGGGTAAGATCGTACAGCAGCAGGCTGATATCAATAGGTTTGCTGTGAACGGTATGTTTTATTTTACCCAGGAAAAGGCGGGCCTCATCAGAGTCATAGGTTTTCTCTACATAGTCGGCCAGTTTAAAAGCAGAGCGGTAAGCATTCAGCGAAGCTTCCAGGTGGCGGATGTCCCGGTCCTTATCATACAGGATTTTCAGCAGGTCGCCTTTAGCGATAAGGATATTAAAAAGATCGATATAGGCAAACACCCCGCTGAAAACCTCCGGGTTGGCACTGGTGGCAGTATCTGTGAACGTATTGCTGAACTGCAGGAGCGATTGCTGAAAAAGGACCAATGCATCGGGATACAGTTTGCGGGCGGCCATGGCCTCGGCTTCCTGTTTATAAATGATACCATTGCTGATATTGCGGCGGCGGCCGTTCCATTTCAGGTTCTCCGTTTTTGCACTTAATAAATAATAGGTCGATGAATCAGGCTCATTTATTTCCTCAAAGGCTTTGCTCTTATTCAGGTACAGGTCGATGATCTTTTTACTGCCCGTATATTTCACCTGGTCAAAATACCGGATGGCTTCCCGCTGGCGGCCAGTCTTCAGGCAAATGAAGCCCAGGGCATGATTGATCTCATCGGTATATACTTTATTGGGGATGATGCTTTGGAGGATAGCCTCAGCTTTATCATACTCCTGCAGCTTGATCAGTATGGATGTGATATTGAGCTGGTAATTGGTAAGCAGGCTGATGTCTTTCACCTTATTCTCCGCCATGGTGGCAATGGCTTTTTCAACATAGTTTTTGGATTGCTTCAGATTA
>JAEUVL010000860.1 GCA_016786965.1 Chitinophagaceae bacterium | reverse complement strand
GGGAATGCCGTAAAATTCACCGACAAAGGGCATGTCTGCATCGGCGCCTCCCTGAAAGAAAGCAACCGTGAATTCGCCGTGATTGAATTTAAAATAACGGACTCGGGTATTGGAATACCTCCACATAAAATAGAGAGCATTTTCGAATCCTTCACGCAAGCCGGCAATGACATTACCCGCAAATACGGCGGCACAGGCCTTGGCCTGACCATCACCCGGCAACTCATTGAAAAGCAGAACGGCTCCATTCATGTTGAAAGCACCCCGAACTGCGGCACCACGTTTACCTTCTGCCTGCCCTACAAAATCTGCAAGTCCAGCATTGCCGTCAGGCAGACGGCGGATACTGCGAGCAGCACACTTCCGGGGGATCTGAAAGTACTCATTGCCGAAGATCACGATATTAACCGTTTTATTATTGAAAAGATGTTCAGGGAATGGGGAGTAACCTGTGACTTTGCTGTAACCGGAACTGAAGCCGTAAAAGCTGCTTCCGCCACCTGTTATGATGTGATTCTTATGGATGTGGAAATGCCGGACATGAACGGCTACCAGGCTACCGAAATAATCCGTGCGGATTTACCTGCTCCGCAAAATGCCACCCCGATCATTGCCATGACCGGACATGCGATGCTTGGAGAAAAGGAAAAATGCATCGGCATTGGAATGAATGATTATATATCCAAGCCCTTTAAACCCGAGGAGTTAAAGGATAAAATCATAGAACTTACCGGAAAAAGAAGTACTTCCACTCCACTTGAACATGTTCCAAATATGACCCGTCCGACCACTGCAAGCGCCATGCCTGATCAAACTGCAGGAATGAATACGTCATACACGGTTTCTCCTGCGGATAAAAAGATCATCAACCTTGATTTCCTCCGGGAAATTTCAGACAACAATGAACAGTTCTTTACAGAGTTCATTCAGATGTTTTTACAAAACACTCCGACTTCCCTCCATGACATTGAGAAGGGGATCGCAGATTCAGACTGGGAATCGATCAGGCAGGCAGCTCACAAGGCCAAGCCGTCGTTCAATTACGTAGGACTGAAAGACTGCTCCATGCTTTCGGCAAAAATTGAAGACTATGCCAAGAAAAAGGAAAACATGGAAGGGATCCGTGAGCATCTTGCCACATTAAAAACGGTTTGCCAGCAAGCCTACCCTGAGCTGGAGAATGAAATCAAATCCATTAAAAACACTTTATAAAACATACACATGAACGCC
>JAEUVL010000838.1 GCA_016786965.1 Chitinophagaceae bacterium | reverse complement strand
CATCTGGCCTGCACAGCAATATAATATCCCGGTGAAACTGCTCAATACCATGCAGCCGGAAGCGAAAGGGACCACCATTACCCAGGAAGCTGGCAGCGTGGGGGTAAAGGCTGTGGCCGCTAAAGATAATATCATCGCCATTCGTATCAAAAGCAGCAGGATGTTATTAGCCTATGGGTTTTTAAGAAAGATATTTGAAGTGTTTGAAAAATACCGAACACCGATAGATATGATCACTACTTCGGAAGTGGCGGTATCCTTAACGATTGATAATACGACAAGCCTGAAAGAAATATTAAAGGAACTGGAACCGTTTGGCACTGTGGAGATCGATGAGAATCAAACGATCATCTCTGTGGTAGGCAACCAGATATCGCAGACAGCTGATATGGTGAAGAAACTGTTTGGCTCTATCATGAATATCCCGGTACGGATGGTTTCCTATGGTGGCAGCCCTCACAATATTTCTCTTCTCGTGCCTGCAGAATATAAGACGCAAATACTGCAACAATTGAACAGGGGCATGTTTGGATTGGAATAGATCAAATCATTAACTGGAGCAGCAATATAGTGACAGCGGGGATAGAAAGATTATCCCAACCGTGCAGGGTTAATAGTTCAGCAATAGTAGCAGCTATTGAGATAGCCAGACCTGCCAGTATCGCATCAGCAAGGGGCAGGTGAAACCCAATATACAGCCATCCAATGCTTACCAGAATTGCAGTTACCAGAAAACAAAAGGAACCCGCCAGTGTTTTCTGGCCATTGAAAAATTTTATGCTGCGGTCACCCCACAAAGCCCCGCCTGTTTCCGCTGCTGTATCGCTGATAGCTAAAAGTGAAACAGGTAAATAAAAGAACAGATCATCCTGTTGTAGCTCAGCGATTAAAAAACAGGCATATATCGGTATTGGGAAAAGCACACTGCCTACAGACGATCTTTTTGTTTCATGTACCTGCGGGAGCAGTTTTCTTTTGTATGTAATTAATAAGATGATAAAAGCTACTGCTGTCAGACCCAGTACCCACCAATGAGAAGTAAAGCAACCGGGGAATAGCAGGCACATGAACCCTCCGGCTACATGTAAAAATTTCCGTGATTGCTCAGTGGTTAAGTTCAAAATTTTGTGCAACAATACAGTTGCTGCAATCAA
>JAEUVL010000832.1 GCA_016786965.1 Chitinophagaceae bacterium | reverse complement strand
CTTGATGATGTGGCTAAAGAAATTGAAAACTTGTTTCATTTACTGTCCTCTCCTAAGGAGAGCATATTAGACAAATTGAAACTGTTGCCTAAACTCGGACAATTTGCCAGTTGGATGCCCAAAGTAAAAAAGGGCCGGGGTTCCTGCCAGGAAGTGGTTATGCAAACCCCGGACATCACCAAACTGCCGGTGATCACCTGCTGGCCGAAAGATGGTGGCCCCTTTGTTACACTGCCGGTTATTCATACTAAAGATCCTAACACCAATGCCCGTAATGTAGGCATGTACCGGATGCAGGTGTTTGGCCCAACCATGACAGGAATGCACTGGCATAAGCATAAAGTCAGCGCCAAGCATTTTGCCGAATATAAAAAGCTGAACAAAAGAATGCCGGTAGCAGTAGCAGTAGGTGGCGATCCGGTATATGCCTATTCTGCAACAGCCCCATTGCCGGAGAATGTGGATGAATATATGCTGGCCGGTTTTCTGCGAAAGAAAAAAGTGGAGCTGGTAAAATGTATTTCCCAACCCGATGTGGAAGTCCCTGCCGATGCAGATTTTATTATCGAAGGCTATGTGGATCCGAATGATGAACTGGTATGGGAGGGTCCATTTGGCGACCATACGGGTTATTATTCATTGCCCGACTGGTATCCGAAATTTCACATAACGGCCATCACTCATAAAAAAGAGGCCGTTTATCCCGCCACCATCGTGGGTATTCCTCCGCAGGAAGATGCCTGGTTGGGCAAGGCGACTGAACGGATCTTCCTGGCACCAATAAAAATGACAATGGTGCCCGAAATCGCAGACATGGATATGCCTATCGAAGGTGTCTTTCACAATCTCGTTATCACCAAGATCAAAAAAGACTATGCCGGCCAGGGACAAAAAGTGATGAATGCTATGTGGGGGGCTGGTCAAATGATGTTCAATAAAATTTTAGTGCTGGCTGATGAAGGAGTGTCCATACAGCAGTATGAAAAACTGGCACAATACGTTTTCAAAAACCTGAATCCGGCGACAGATATTTATTTCTCCACCGGACCGATGGATGTACTGGACCATAGTTGCAGCAAAATGGGCTTTGGTGGAAAGATGTGTATTGATGGAACGGCAAAGACAGAGGAGGAGAGAGATGATAGCTATGACTCAGGAAAAATAAGTCACGGGCTGAACCCGGAGCTGATCAAAAAGATGTTTGCAGAAATAAGTTCTGTAAACACTTCGCTGTTAGCAAAACAAATCCCATGTCTTATTATTGCTGTGAAAAAGAACCGGCCGGGGCATATAAAAGAACTGCATGAACAACTATGTGCAATACCAGAAATGGAAGGGGTAAAGATGGTGTTGTATGTAGAGCACACCGTGGATGCCAACGATCTGCCAACAGCATTATGGCGTTTTTGCAATAACCTTGACCCCAAGCGGGATAATCACCTGTATAAAGGACCCGTTCATCATTCACAAACCGGAACTCAAAACTTATACATTGCCTGTATGGGCCTGGATGGCACCCGCAAGACAAAAGAGTTCGACAATTTTCACCGGGACTGGCCTAATATCATTGTAGCCGATGATGACACGATCAAGTCGGTGGATGAGAAATGGAACAGCCTGGGAGCAGGTGCATTCATTCCATCCCCCTCTCTGAAATTTAAGGACCAGATGTACGGTGAAGAAGCGGTGGTAGAATAAATTCTCTCTACCTTCGGACATAATAATGGTAAAGGAAAACGCACATCCAGATTCCCCGCCAGGGAAAAGCGGTATCAATATTTTAATGACAGGTGGTGGAGCACCCGGTGCAGCCGGTATCATAAACTGCCTTCATAAAGAGCCTTCCTTTCATAT
>JAEUVL010000827.1 GCA_016786965.1 Chitinophagaceae bacterium | reverse complement strand
GGTAAGGGGTTTGCTTTTTAATAATTGATGGGTGAGCAGGATGTCGTTGTTGTACACGAGGGTGATGGTGTCGCCATCTATCATGCCGTTATCATACAGTAACAGGGTGATGGAATCATGCTCGACCATGATATTGCGGATAACATCCCGGTCCCTTTTTTCCAGTTGTACGGTTTGGTTGGGTATGGCGGGCGGGGTGATGACGACGGTGTCTTTTGGTGTATTGGCAATGGCCTGTGGTTCGGGCAGGAGGACATCGATCTTTTTTTGAACGGTATCGGTACAGCCTACGGAGTTGCGGGCAAAGAGCTGTACGGTGTATTGTCCGCTGGTGGTGTAGCGATGGGTAATGGCTGATTCGCCCTGGCTGCTTTCATCGTCTCCAAAATTCCAGGCATAGGAGGCTTTGTTGTTCTTTACCCGGAAGGTGAGCTGTCCGGGCTGGCCTTGTTCTGTAAATGTGAAGTCAGTATTGAGAGGCTGCAGTTGTATAGTTTTGATCACAGTATCACGGCAGCCGGATCTGCTGGTGACGATGGCCCTTACTTTATAGGTGCCATAGTTTTGGTAGGTGTGTACGGGGTTCTTTTTATTGGAGGTGCTGCCATCGCCAAAGGACCATTGTATGCGGCTGAAGTTTTTTTGTTTGGCGGCGGCGAGGGTAAACTCTACGGTCTGGCAATCGGAGATGGTGTGGTCGAATGTGGCAGCTACTTTATTGTCGCCGGTGCAAGGGGTATTGGTAGTGGGGGTGTTGCAGAGGGCGGCTACTTCTTCTGCATTGAGAGGCCGGTCGTATATCCTGACCTCATCTATCGCTCCGTGATACCAGTAGGGGAATTGCGAATTATTTTTTTTACCTATAAAAAGGTCATCTGTGTTGCGGCCAATGGGTACCCTTTTGGCGGTGGTGGACATGAGCTTCCCATTTACATACAGTTTTGTTTCATATTTTCCTATTGTATAAACAATGCAATACCAGCTGTTGAGTTTTACCCACAGGTTTTTGGAGGTGCTGCCTGCATTGGTGGAAATGGCGCCCACAAAATTTTGATGATCAAGAGATGGGTCGTCGCAATCGCCCCCGGTATATTCTCCGGCAGTGAACCGCAGGGAGTAAACGCCGGAGAGGTAATCTGAAGTTCCTTTATCAATAATTGAGTTATTGTAACATTTACCCATATAGAAACCCATGGGTTTGATGATAGCGACGAGTGTCATTTCCTGTGGAGTGAGCTGTTGGTTATGTTTGATCCGCAGAAAAGAATTTTTGCCATTGAAGTAACCGGCAGTTGCATTTTTACCTGTGCGGCCCTGGGTAAAGCTGATGTTGGAGGCAAAGGGAGTGTTTTGATTTCCGCTTTCATCATTGGTAGTGCCGTTAAAGGGGTAATAAGCTATCAGTCCCGCTGAGAGGTTTACCTGGGCGGCAAGTGCTAATGGGGATAGCAGCAAAAACAATAGTCTGGCTTTCATTCTGACTGGTTAGGGTGAATATTAGAAATAGTTTACCTGATCAATACAAAGGTGCCTTTTCTGAAAACGGATGGATTGCAGGTTGTTTTTGCTTTGATCATGAAGACATAAACATCAGGATTTTGCTGCACCCCTTTGTACATTCCATTCCAGCAATCACCTACTTTTTTACTGTAGAATATCCGGCCACCCCAGCGGTTGTACACACTGAATTCTATTTCCTGTATGGTGCCCCAATATTTTGGTCCAAAGCAGTCATTGAGGCCGTCATTATTGGGAGTGAAGCCTGTGGGCATGAAATAGCCGCCCTTGTTGTCGGCGCTTACTTTTACCAGTACGCTGTCTTTATTGGAGCAACCGGACAGGCTGGTGCCGGTAACGATATACTGTGTGGTGATGGTTGGTGTGGCAAGAGGGCTGGAGGAGTTCGGATTGCTAAGGGTAGCGCCAGGTGTCCAGGTGTATTGACTGCCACCACTGGCAGATAACTGGCTGCTGGGTGTGCTGCAATCAATATCGTTGGAACGGCTGGCTGTTATAGCAGGCAGAGGCAGTACGGTAACTGTAGTGGAAAGATTAGTTGCATTACTGCAAAGAGTATCTGTGATAGTAACGGTGTAGATGGTGGTGTTGCCGGGAGAAGCAACGGGGTTGAAGGCGGATGGTTTTTCTCACGAAGCAGTGGGTTGCCAACTATAGATATCTCCGCCTGATTCTGACAATTGAACTGTTTCTTTGTCGCACATATCTACAGGAGGGCTTATGGAAAAGCCTGTAGCCGATCTTACTGTTACCAGTACAGAATCTATTCTTGTGCAGCCAGCGGGGTTGGTGGCCGTGAGATAGAACATGGTGGTGGCAGGCGGTGTGGCAACCGGGTTCAGTATGGTGGGGTCATCCAGGAAGGCGGCCGGTGTCCAGGCATATTGGGTGGCGCCGCTGCTGGTGGCCTGCAGAGTGGTGGAGTTGAGATCACAGATCGTATCGGCTGGTCCTGCATCCATGGTAAGTACCGATGCTGTTACATTTGTGGTGATACTGTCTTTACAGCCATTGATATCAGTGACCACTAATTTCACTATGTGCGGGCCGGGGGTAAATGTATAGGTGGTGTTTTGAGTATTGGCTGTTCCGCCATCATCAAAATACCATTGCCAGCTGGCCACGGGGTTGGTATTGGTATAAGCAAGTCCTTTGAAATCAAAATCAGCACAGGTGAGCAGGCTGTCTTTTATTCTTACGGAATCAATATTAGGCCTGAATAAGATATTGTCAACAGGTACGACCAGGTTGAAGAGGATGGTACCGTTTTGGCCGGGAGTGGCGCCAAAGGCATTATTAGCATCTGTTGTAAGAACCCCGTTTGCTCCGCCCGGATTTGTGTTAGTTACGTTGCCTGGCAGAGTGCTGCTTTTTACAAATAGTAATCCGCCGCCGCCGCCACCGCCAGCACCAATTCTTCCACCAAGTGGTACAGATCCGATCATATTGGCGCCATTACCTCCTTTATTTTCTGCAATAGAATTATCCAGGTACTGATTGATGCTTAATAACAATGTGCCCCCCGCTCCCCCGCCACCCATACCATCATGGCAATCTGGGGAAGCTGGGATAGTACAGACCTGTGCGGGATTTCCATTTGCAATGATCCTGTTGCCGTTTGATCTTAATTTATCCGAAAGTATGATCACTATACCGCTGCCATTTCCACCGGAAGGAACAATATTACCTGGATTGTCTGCCTGTCCAGCACCTCCGCCGCCGCCCATGAATATTTTGTTGGTGGCAGTGCTGTAAGCAGCCGTGTGGCCGCCAATACCCCGATTGTCAAAGGGGGAATTGCCACAGGCATCGAGTTGGTAGCCTCCGAGCCCGCCACTGCCTCCATTGGCACC
>JAEUVL010000767.1 GCA_016786965.1 Chitinophagaceae bacterium | reverse complement strand
CAGGTAAGCCGGCTGAACTTCCGGCGGTGCATCACCTGTAAATGCCTCCCCGGGAAACTTTGCATGGTAACGGCTTCGCTCCTCCATTGTTTGCAGTAATTCATCACTTATTGTCAGATTGGTATGTGTCGCTATTTTTTTTACCACTGTAAGAATGCCTTCATTATAATTAACCGGCAACACCTGCCTGTCATTCTCCACCACCAGGTTAAATTGTAATAATATCTTTTCCATCACCATACAGAAGTACTGGTCAAAATCGTGATACGGTATCTCCTCCTTGTTAATTCCCATCACTTCTGGTTCAATGATGCCCGGTACCGCCTGCATACCTCTCTTCTTTTGCTGTGACCTTAGCACTTCATCAGGAGACCGGTACAATACAACCAATGGAACATCCGGATATAACTTCCGCAGCCGTTCATAAAAGAATATATGCCAGCAATCCGCTTTTATAAAAAGGCGCTCTTCCGCCGCATTTCTTTTTTGTCCGTAGAATTTCATAGCTGATGCCAGCCACGCATCGCCCATATCAGTGGTAATGCCTGGCAATTGTAAGTGAAGCCGCAACAACTCATCAAAAAAAGGGACTTCAGATAAGACAATATTTGCAGGGTCCTGTGTCAGCAGTTGCGACACCAGTGTAGAGCCGCAGCGGGAAAGATGAAAAATAAAAGCTGTTGGCCTGATCGTATTCATTCCTGCTGACCATTCCGGCAACATAGCCACCGGGCTGATGCATTTCACCCGTCTTGCATTTCCCGGTAATGCCCTGCAACTGAGAATGGTCTCGTCAAAAAAAGGTTCATCAAACTTCTTACCCATTGTATTCAGCCAATGGCAGAATGCCTCCCCGTTTTCTATATATAATTTATAGGGAATGGTGCCCGCAAATACAGATGAATACAAACTCATGAAACGAAAATACGGCAGATGGTGCAAATGCCTTTCTTATCCTTTGCTTTCTATCACCACATCATTCTCCTGTACCGGCATCGTATCAGCAGTGGGAGGATGTTCTGTATTCTTTACCCTTCTTCTGTAATGGGTAAACCAACTGTGCCAGCGTAGCTTGAGTACGCCGAGTATTCCTTCTTTTACAATACCCTTATTCATCTTTGAGACACCGTGGGTCCTGTCCTGGAAGATGATCGGCACTTCCTTTATGATATAGCCCAGTTTCCAGGCAGCAAATTTCATTTCGATCTGGAATGCATAGCCAACAAAACGTATTTCATCCAGGTTGATGGCTTCCAGCACTTCTTTTTTATAGCAGACAAAACCGGCAGTAGGATCTTTGACCGGCATCCAGGTGATCATCCTGGTGTAAAGAGAAGCTCCTTTTGATAAGGCGATCCTGTTCTTTGGCCAGTTCACCACTCCACCTCCCTTAATATACCGGGAACCAACGGCCACATCTGCTCCATCTTTCTTACAGGCCTGGTAAAGACGGGGCAGATCATTGGGATTGTGGGAAAAATCAGCATCCATTTCAAAAACAAATCCATACCCCTTTGCAATGGCCCATTTGAAGCCATGAATATAGGCAGTTCCCAATCCCAGCTTTCCCTTTCTTTCTTCAATGAATAAACTGTTGGGGAACCTGGATTGCAGATCTTTAACTATTGAGGCCGTGCCATCAGGTGATCCATCATCAATTACGAGCACATGAAAGCCTTCATTCAGATTGAATATGGCGTGAAGGATACTGGAGATATTATCCTTCTCGTTATAAGTTGGTATGACGACTAATTTTTCCAAGCTATATGCTCGTGACGGCAAAGACGAATTTACAAAAAACAACAATGAATGGCTGTTAAAAAATAGGAGCGGCAAAAAAACGCATTAGCTCTTCTTAAGCATGGTCCTTGTGTATATCTCGGTAAGCTTCTGTTTGGTATGTTGGGGGAAATCACCTTTCATCATCCAGTCATAATACTGAGGTTCGGCTTTCAGTACCTCCGACACAGGGCGCCCCTTGAACTTGCCAAAGTTGAACACCTCAGTGCCATTGTCCATTACAAAACGACGGGCAAAATCTACGATCTGGTCCTCGCCGATCACCTTTAAGATGGAATCAATATTATTACCCAGTTCCGGGTACTTTTCCAGTTGTGCTTCAAGCACTTCATACGTAGCAGAAGCGTCCACTTCGGCGCCATGTGCACCTTCAAGTGTTTTATTACAATAAAACCTGTAAGCAGCACCCAATGTGCGGGGTTCCATTTTATGGAAAATATTCTGTACATCCAGCAGTTTCCTGTTCTTCATGTCGAAATCAACCTGTGCCCGCAGAAACTCTTCCATCAATAGCGGAATATCAAAACGGTTGGAATTATAGCCGGCAAAATCACACCCATCCAGCACCTGCTTCAGTTCCTGCGCTGCCTGCTTGAAAGTAGGAGCATCCTTCACCATTTCATCTGTAATGCCATGCACATCGCTTGAACCCTTGGGGATCGGCATCTCCGGATTGATCAGTTTCCTTTTCACGATCCTTGTACCATCGGTCAGTATCTTCACGATAGCTATTTCCACGATCCTGTCAGTTCCGGGGTTTACACCAGTCGTTTCCAGATCAATAAAAGCAAGGGGTTTCTTAAGTTGCAGCATCAGGTTAGTAATTTCACTTAGTTCTTAATTATACGGGTGGTAAAGTTAACAGTTTAAAGTAGTTATCAAAATCAAATTTAATACGGTCACCTTGCATTAACCTGCATTTATACAGTGTTTGC
>JAEUVL010000757.1 GCA_016786965.1 Chitinophagaceae bacterium | reverse complement strand
GAGATGACAGGGTAGCTCTGTATCAAATCCTCTCCGAATTATCCCTGCGGGTTAAAGATGCTGTCAAAAGCCAGTACAACATGAAGTCATCAGAGTATGTGCTGGTAAAAGGATTAAAGATCTGACGTGCATTCATAATTTGAAAACAAAAAAGTCCTCTCCTTCGGAGAGGATTTTTGTTTTACATTAAAAGCAAAGTAATAAAAGCCTCTTTCTCAATCTGTCAACAAGGTCCAGCGCCTTGTCCCGCCCTTAAATAAGAAGACTAACTGCTTTAAAAAAGACAAGGCGGGGCACAGTGCCTTTCGATGCGTCGCATAACATGAAGCGGAGTCTTCCATTATCACTACGAAACCTGTAAAACAACTCTCAAACGATCGGAGTCTCTGTGCGTGGGCCCGGCAAAGCAGCGGAGCAATTGCGTTTGCCTTGATTTTTTTGTTACTTTTTTTATCAAGAAAAAAAGTAAGGCAAGAAAAGAAACACTGGAAACAATAATACTCTTTAAAACAACCCTCACTCTTCCTCCAATATAAATTCCCGAATCGGCGACGGCAGCGGGTTCTTCGCCACTACGGTAAGTGCCGGCTGTGGTGCTGCCGAAGCGGTAAACGTAAACACCAACTGGCTCCATGAATTGATATGCCTGCCGCCGGTACTGCCCGGTACCCAGTAGGGACAGGCCGCCAGCATGATCTTCTTCACCGTTTCCTTCAGCACCGCATTACCCGCATACTTATACCGCAGGTTCACCAGGCCGCCGTTCCTCATCACCAGGAACATGACCACTACCGAATCGGTCTGTTCGCCTTTTCCCCCTGCAATAGATGGTACCACCAGGGCCGTATCGATATTTTTTGATAGCAGTGCCGCCCAAACTTTATTACCTCCTTTCACATAAGGGTCTTCCGAATTTTGAACGAACCCTTCGGGTGTTTTATAGGCCCGGACCTCGCTGTAACAGGGTTTTGTTTCGTCCTCGAAATGAAAAGGAGAATCATGCGGTATCTCCACCCGTGCGGGTACGAGCTTTCTCAGTTTTTTATAGTCCTCATAAGTGAGTTTAGAACCATCCACACTGAAATAGGTAAGTTTCTTCGCCTGCGCTATTTCACGGGGCACCTGAGAAAAGGGATTGTAAGACAGGTCCACCGACTGAAGCCGGGGCAACCGGAATAATAACGGGGGGATGCTGTCAATCTCATTGCCATGAAGACCGATGTTTTCCAGGAGGGGCAACTGAAAAAGCGAAGCGGGTAGTTGTTTTATTTTATTAAAGGCCAGATCGAGTACTGAAAGGTTTTGCAGCTCAGCGATCCAATCGGGCAATGTGGTAATGGAGGTATTGCTGATGTGGAGGTTATCCAGTTTTTTACAGTACCGCAGAAAGGGTGGAAAGCGGGTGATCTGTTCGCCGCTGAGTTCAAACAAC
>JAEUVL010000739.1 GCA_016786965.1 Chitinophagaceae bacterium | reverse complement strand
AATAGCATTCAGCCGGCCGAGTTTACCACTTACGTCCAGGGCATCTTTAAAGCTTACATTATGCGGCAGCATGTTCACCACCATATAACCTGCCAGGAACATGCCCGTGAAGATGATGATAAGTTGCAGCTGTTGCGTATATGCTACTGCTTTGGCCCCGCCTGTCATCGTATAAATGATAAGAAGGCCTCCCATGAATAGATTCGTCCAGTAAATATTCCACCCAAGCAAGGAAGAAAGAATGATGGAGGGGGCAAATACACTAATACCGGTGGATAGCCCTCTTTGTAAAAAGAATAATAAAGAAGTGAGTGTCCTTGTTTTTCCGTCGAATCTTGTTTCCAGGTATTCGTATGCCGTGTACACTTTCATCCGGCTGAATATGGGAACAAAGAAGATACAAATGACCACCATAGCCAGGGGAATACCGAAATAGTATTGCACAAACCGCATTCCATCTGTGTAAGCCTGGCCCGGGGCGGAAAGAAAAGTAATGGCACTGGCCTGTGTGCCCATAATGCTCAGCAATACCAGGCCCCAGGGCAAACTACGGTTCGATAAGAAATACCCATCAAGGTTGTGCGTAGTGCGGCTTTTATATAAGCCATAGGAAATAATACCTACGAGGGTAACGATCAGCACTATCCAATCTAAATGACTCATGCAAATCGTTTGGTGAAGAAGTAAAATAATACGATCAGGAGTACCAGGAACAGGATAACCAGCATGTACCAACTATTCCAGCTTTTGAAAAATGGCGCCTTATCGTTGTCAGGAGTGTGCATAGATCATTTTCGGGTTGTCCGCAGCCAGCCAGTCAGTACGATCATCAGTCCCATTACCAGGCCTATCAGAATACCTATTCTTATTTTCTTTATTAATATACCAATTACCAGCCCAATTATTATAGCAAATATGAAAGACATTTCTGCCCGGCGGATACTTGGTTTCTGTTGTTGCGCCATTAAAACCCTTTTTTCTTATTCAGTGCGATCAAGTTGGCCAGTAGCCTGTATGCACCCGGCACACCTGCTGGCAATTCCCGGAAAAATACAATACCAGTATAAGTAAACCAACCTTTTCCGTATTTGGTCACCAATAAACTTCCATCATCTGATTTTTCTCCTGGATCAGCCATACCGATGAGCTTTTCAAACTTACCTGAGGTATCGCTGCCATGATAGATGCTGCGTTCCTGTACCCATCCTTTAAAATCTTCATCAGTGATCTTATTGGGAAAGTTAAATGCCGGGTGATCTGGCTTCAGCAAAGTCACTTTTGCCGTCTCGTCAGTGACACGGTTTCGGGTAATATTGAAATTATAAGGTCCAATCTTGGCCCGCACAGGCCCGATCTGGTTGCTGGTATTATACTGAACAATTAAATTTCCGCCTTCATTTACGTACTTCATCAGCTTATCATAGTGCTTATTCATCCAGTCGTGGGTGTTATAAGCCCTTACCCCGGTAATGATGGCATCATACTGACTAAAGTTATTCCTGGAAAGTTCTTTGTCAGTTAGTAATACCACCTCGTACCCCATTTCTTCGAGCGCATCAGGTACCTTGTCTCCGGCGCCAGTAATGTAACCGATCTTCTTGTTATAGATTTTCAGGTCCAGTTTCTTATTATTAACTGTTGCTGCATTGAAATAAGATATGTAAGGAATGTGATCATATTTTACTTCTTTCATTCCCACGAAATAAACATCCTTCCTCCCGTTATTAGCATCAATGGCAAAGTAATAGTCGTTGTCCATATTAGCCTCGATGCTGTATTCCACCGGTATTGTTTTATTCTTTTCATCAAAAGTGATACTGGCAGGGGT
>JAEUVL010000732.1 GCA_016786965.1 Chitinophagaceae bacterium | reverse complement strand
ATCTTCTGACCAACTCGAATTGTCTGCAGGTTGGGGTGGCGGTGTGGGCCTTACAGGCACACTGGGCGTAACGTTCAATAACTTCTCTATACGCAATATCTGGAAAAAATCTTCCTGGGACCCATTGCCAACCGGCGACGGACAAAAACTGAGTCTGAGGGTACAATCAAACGGTAAAGCGTATCAGTCATACAGTTTCTCCTTTACTGAACCGTGGTTGGGCGGAAAGAAAAGAAACTCCCTTACCCTGTCTTTAAACAAGAGCAACTATCGGAATGGATACTATGATGGCTTCCAGGGTAAATATGTATACAATGACACGACCAGGCTGAGTACCTTCGGTATTGGGCTTTCGTTGGGCAAACAACTGAAATGGCCGGATGATTTTTTCAGCCTTGTATACTCAATCAACTTTACACAATATAAAAGGGAGAACTATAATATATTCCCGGGTGCCAGTCCTACCGGTACTTCTAATAACTTTAGCTTTAAAATTGCTTTACAGCGGTCTTCAGTATTTAACCCTATTTTCCCTACCAGTGGCTCCAGCTTTGTAACCAGTGTACAGTTTACACCACCATATTCTTTATTCAACCCGGACCTGGTAAAATCGGCTGACCCTTACAAGAACCCCGAGTACCATAAATGGAAATTCAATGCTGAATGGTATGTACCGATCGGTAAGGCAATGGGTGCTGAAAAGAACCGGCAGTTGGTATTGAAAATAGCAGCGAAATATGGATTTATTGGCCGGTATAATAAGAAACTGGAATATTCACCATTTGAACGCTTCCAGGTGGGAGATGCTGGTCTGACCAATAATTTTGGTTTACTAGGCTATGATATCGTGGCACATCGTGGCTACCCGGTATATGAATCATCTGACCCTACAGTAAACCCTGATCAGCAAAGTGCACAGAATTTCTTCACTATTTTCAATAAATACCAGTTGGAGCTTCGTTTTCCACTGGTTACCAATCCCAGCAGCACCATCTATGCCCTGACATTCTTTGAAGCTGCCAACGGCTGGTAT
>JAEUVL010000731.1 GCA_016786965.1 Chitinophagaceae bacterium | reverse complement strand
ATCTTCTGACCAACTCGAATTGTCTGCAGGTTGGGGTGGCGGTGTGGGCCTTACAGGCACACTGGGCGTAACGTTCAATAACTTCTCTATACGCAATATCTGGAAAAAATCTTCCTGGGACCCATTGCCAACCGGCGACGGGCAAAAACTGAGCCTGCGGGTACAGTCAAATGGTAAGGCATATCAGTCATATAGTTTCTCTTTCACCGAACCGTGGTTAGGCGGAAAGAAAAGAAACTCGCTTACATTTTCTCTCAATAAAAGCACATTCCGGAATGGCCGGTTTGATCCTATTGAGGGCAGAAATATTTTTGATGATAATACCAAGCTGTCCACTTTTGGGGTTGGTCTTTCATTGGGCAAGCAATTAAAATGGCCGGATGATTTTTTCAGCTTGGTGTACTCTCTCAATTTTACACAATACAAAAGGCTGAATTATAATATCTTCCCCGGTGCCAGCGCTACCGGTACTTCTAATAACTTTAGCTTTAAAATTGCTTTACAGCGCTCTTCAGTATTTAACCCTATTTTCCCTACCAGCGGCTCCAGCTTTGTAACCAGTGTACAGTTTACACCACCATATTCTTTGTTTAATCCGGAAGTGGTGAAATCAGCAGATCCCTACAAAAATCCTGAATACCACAAATGGAAATTCAATGCTGAATGGTATGTGCCTATCGGCAAAGCCATGGGTGCAGAAAAGAACCGGCAGTTGGTATTGAAAATTGCAGCTAAGTATGGCTTTATTGGCCGGTATAATAAGAAACTGGAGTACTCACCGTTTGAACGATTTCAGGTAGGGGACGCTGGTTTGACCAACAACTTTGGATTATTAGGCTATGATATTGTGGCACATCGTGGTTACCCGGTATATGAGTCATCTGACCCTACGGTAAACCCTGATCAGCAAAGTGCACAGAATTTCTTCACTATTTTCAATAAATACCAGTTGGAGCTTCGTTTTCCACTGGTTACCAATCCCAGCAGCACCATCTATGCCCTGACATTCTTTGAAGCTGCCAACGGCTGGTAT
>JAEUVL010000774.1 GCA_016786965.1 Chitinophagaceae bacterium | reverse complement strand
GACGGACAATCATGGATAGCATTAAAGCAATCAACCGGGTTTATAACAGATGATGCCGCCACCGGCAACGGCAGTATCCTGCTTACCTTTCCCGGCACCAGTGTACGTTTTATAAAAGTATTGGTGAAAAACTATGGTGTTATTCCTGCCGGAAGCCCCGGTGCTGGCAATAAGCCCTGGTTGTTTGTGGATGAAATAGAAGTGAAGTAAAGAGCAATTACAAATAGATACATATAATTGTCGTTGATAGGTCTTTCCTATTCGGAAGATTTCTCAATTCTGCTTTTTGCAATTAACAATACTGCCCGCAAAACCCGGCAATATCCTTCCGCTCATTTTTCTATCTTTACCCTCAAACCAACGCCATGGCGAAAAAAGCGGCTTCCATCAATCTCTCCGATAGTTTTGAAAAGATACCCGTTAAGATATTTACCGACCAGAAAGACGGTTCTGTTTTCGTGGCACAGCAGATCGCCGCCCTCATCCGCGGAAAGCAGCAGCGCAAAGAAAAATGTGTGCTTGGTCTGGCTACCGGATCCACCCCAAAATCATTATATGATGAACTGGTACGCATGCACCGCCAGGAAAAACTGAGTTTTAAGAATGTGATCACCTTCAATCTTGATGAATATTACCCGATAGATAACAATGCCCTCCAGAGTTATAACCGGTTTATGAAATCACACCTGTTCGACCTGGTGGACATCAACCCCAAAAACATTCATATTCCCAACGGCGAGATAAAAAAAGAAGATATAAAAGAACACTGCCGCCAGTACGAAAAAATGATAAAAGATGCTGGTGGCATCGATTTACAAATTCTCGGGATAGGCAATAATGGACATATAGGCTTTAATGAACCCGGTTCCGGTATTTATTCCAAAACAAGACTGATAACGCTGGACAATTCCACCCGTATCGCCAATGCCTACGAGTTTGCCAATATCTCGCAGGTGCCCCGCCTGGCCATTACAATGGGCATCAGCACCATTTTACAATCAAAGAAAATTATACTGATGGCCTGGGGAAGCGCTAAAGCCCCGGTGCTGAAAAAAGCAGTGGAAGATGATGATACGGAACAGGTACCTGCTTCTTTGTTACAAAATCATGATGACGTAACATTTGTAGTGGATGAAACGGCTGCGGCCGAACTCACCCGTAATAAGTCACCCTGGCTCACCGGTGATTGTGAATGGACCCCGAAGATGATCAAAAAAGCGGTGGTGAACATGGCGCTGAAATTGAAGAAACCGGTATTGAGTTTAACCAACACCGATTACAACGAATATGGCTTGAGTGATCTGCTCGTTGAAAAAGGCGATGCCTATGAAATTAACCTGCAGGTATATTATATGCTGAGGGATACCATTACCGGGTGGCCGGCAGGCAAACCTAATGCAGTGATTCCCACTCATCCGGAACGTTCATCTCCATATCCTAAAAAGGTCATTATTTTTTCTCCTCACCCGGATGATGATATTATAAGTATGGGCGGCACTTTTCAGCGCCTGCATGACCAGGGACATGAGGTGCATGTGGGTTATCAAACCAGCGGTAATATTGCTGTTACAGATGAATTTGTAACAAGGTTCCTCGATTTTGCTGTTGGCTTTGAAGAAATAGCGGGTATTGACACAAGCAAGTCAGGTAAAATTTTAGATAACGCCCGCCAATTCCTGGCCCGCAAAAAGTCAAACCAGGTGGACACCCCCACCATTCGTGCCATTAAGGGATTGATACGCCGCGGCGAAGCAAAAGCCACCTGCCGCTACGTGGGCATCAAAGAAGAGCATATTCATTTTCAGAATCTTCCTTTTTACGAAACCGGAACGATTGAGAAAAAACCGATGAGTGAAAAGGATATTAAAATAACGATGGAATTGCTCCGCAAAATAAAACCGCAACAGGTTTTCTGTGCGGGAGATTTTGCAGATCCGCATGGTACCCATATCGTTTGTTTCAACGTGGTGCTGGAAGCATTAAAGCGTATCCGCCGGGAAGCAGAAGGTTCCCCCAATTATGAATGGATCAACGATTGCTGGCTCTGGCTCTACAAAGGCGCCTGGCAGGAATGGAATATTGAGGAAATAGAAATGGCAATACCGATGAGCCCCGACCAGGTACTGAAAAAACGGTTTGGCATCTTTATCCATCAATCGCAGAAAGATATGGTGCCCTTCCAGGGAAGTGATTCCAGGGAATTCTGGCAGCGGGCCGAAGAAAGAAATGCAGCTACGGCCAACCTGTATGCTGACCTTGGCCTCACCCACTACGCAGCCATGGAGGCGTTTGTGCGCTGGCATTACTAAAAGAAAATACAAATACCAGATTCGATATCCCGGGAACCGTATACACCCGGTTTAATGGGCGAACAGGCATTGGGGATTTACAGCGTATAGCAATAAACCAGTACTTTTTACCCTGTTGCCTGTGTCATTTTCCATCCCGACTGGTTTGGTCCCTTATGCTTTATTGCTTTCTTCCCCATCGTTCCCTTATAGATAACCCGGTGATAAGCCGGTGATAAGTCGATGATAAGCCGATGATAAGCCGGTATATAAGAAGCGGCTTATCTATGGATTATCTGCGGTTCATCTCCCTTTTATCTGCATTTTATTAGACTTTTTATGCTAAAGGCCCAGGCAGTAAACCACCTTTTTACAGGCCTTCGGGGGGCGACTAAGGATACTATAGATACATACCTAAAAAAGGGGGCCGGGAATACTGGAAGTCCACTTATACCAGCCCTGCCTTAAAATGAGGCTGTAATTAACTTTTTAGGCCCCACCAGTTGTTTTTGGTGCCGATTGGTATTATCAATTGAAATTTTCTCTGTTTCTGTATCTTTAATAAAAAAAGACTATGTCTATATTCAAATCTGGAAATCCTGCACTGCAGGAAAAATCTTTTGAGGGAACTATTTTTCAGGGCATACAAACCGGGCAGGAAATGACCATTAACGGAACGATGAAGAAATTCGGCGTTCTTTTTATGTTCATGCTGGCAGCGGCAGTCTTCACCTGGAACCGGTTTTATGATGGCAGCGATCCCAAGCCATTCCTGATGGTTGGTACATTCGGTATCCTGATCGTAAGTATTGCCATGTATTTTAAGAAAGAATGGTCACCCGTGCTGGCTCCCATCTTCGC
>JAEUVL010000640.1 GCA_016786965.1 Chitinophagaceae bacterium | reverse complement strand
TTATGATATTCTCGACCTGGCGCCGGATACCGCCTTCATCTGTCGTGATGCATCTATACAACTTACTGCCACCACCGGTTACACTACCTATCAGTGGAATGCAGACCCCACTCTCAGCAGCACTTCTGTCAGGGATCCCATTGCCACGCCGGTCAACAGCGCCACCACGTATATCTGTACCGCCAATGTAGGCACCTGCAATGCGCAGGATTCTGTATATATAAGATGGAAAGACGTTGAATTTATTTCCAAACAGGATGTGGCCTGCCGCAATGGTACCACTGGCAATATCAAAGTGGCCGCAGGAGGCGAATGGACCGCCCCCGTGGAGTTTTCTTTAGACGGGATCACCTGGCAGCCCGATAGTAATTTTTACAACTTGCCCGTGGGCACTTATACAGTAAAAGTCAGGGATGCCAATTGCATCGACAGCATTACCGTCTCAATCATTCAGTCAGCTCCGGACCTGCTCATTGACAATACCGCCATCCTGCCCGCAAGTTGCTCCGGCAATCCCGATGGGGAGATCAATGTCACAGCCAGTGGCGGTCGCAGCCCTTATACTTATTCTATTGACGGGACTAATTTTCAGAGCGCCAGCCTTTTCAATGTATTGCAGGGTAATTATACCGTTACCGTAAAAGACAATAACGGTTGCCTTAATACACAGCCAGTCACCATTGCGCTCAACAATACAGTGACGGTGGATGCAGGCGCAGGCACCAGCATTTGTGAAGGCACCAGTTTTATGATTCCCGCAGTGTCAAATGGTACCAGCTTTACGTGGACACCGGCTGCCACCCTCAATAATGCCGCTATACTTACCCCCACTGCTTCACCCACCGTAACCACTAAATATTATATTACAGCCACCACTGGTATTTGCGACAGGATTGACTCAGTAACCATCACCGTACGTCCTGCCCCTATTCCGGATGCTGGTCCTGACGCCTCATATTGCTATGGCAAAGTATTTCAGTTAAATGGTTCCGGCGGCGCTACCTATACCTGGTCGCCATCCACTTATTTTGTTTCCGCCACCACCGATCAGAACCCTTCAGTAAAAGCGAATGCACCAATTACGTATCGCCTCGTGGTAACAGATGCTACCGGCTGTGTATCTCTTTTTGAGGATGAAGTATCCATTGATGTGGTACCCGCTGTAAAGATCTTTGCTGGTCGGGACACAGTCGCCGCCATCAATCAGCCCATTCAACTAAAGGCCATTGAACTGAATAATTCAGGGGTAACACAATACACCTGGTCATTGCCTGATTTTCTCAACGATGCGAACATAGCCAACCCGGTGGCCACACTGCCGTACGATTTCCGTTATGTGGTGACAGGCACCACACCCGAGGGCTGTGAAGGCAAAGACGATGTGTTCATCAAAGTATATAAAGGCCCGGAAATATATGTGCCCTCCGGTTTTACTCCTGATGGCAACGGGCTGAATGATATACTGCGTCCCATACCGGTAGGCATAAAAGAATTCCGTTTCTTCCGCCTGTTCAACCGCTGGGGACAGTTGGTCTTCACCACTCCCGATCCCCGCCGCGGATGGGATGGCCGTATCAATGGCGTACCGCAACCGTCCGGTACCTTTATCTGGATGGCAGAAGCGATCGACTACAAAGGAAATCTGATCACCCGCAAAGGCACCGTTACCATCATCCGCTAAAGCGCCTGTCAGCTTTGACAGTTATCTTTGATCAATGAAAAAAATATTGCTCGTAATAAGCTGCGCACTAATTACTCTTTTAGGATTGGCCCAGGCCGATACCATTCAGCCACCCTATAAAAAATTCCCCACCTTTCCGCCGGTA
>JAEUVL010000628.1 GCA_016786965.1 Chitinophagaceae bacterium | reverse complement strand
TTTGTAATTTATTTGTTTTATGGAACATCCGGCATTTGAAGAAGTAAGTTTTCATCATCATACTGATGATGCTACTTTTAAAAGAAATGTAAAAAGAACAACCATCCTTTTATCTGTCATTACAGTGATAGAGCTGGCGATCGGGTTGGTCATATATAATTTGCATAAAGGCGATACTAACAGAGATTTCCTGATCCTAGCTTTTAAAGGAGTGGTGTGTATCCTTACGCTGGCAAAGGCTTATTATATCGTATCTGTTTTTATGCACCTGGGTGATGAGATACGGAATATGATCATGACGATCGTGGTGCCGCTGATGCTCTTCATCTGGTTTATTGCTGCATTTATCTGGGATGGTAATTCGTATAAAAATCTTCGTAATAAATACGACAAGCATTTTGAAGAGACCACCATGCCGAAAAAGCATCATAAGGCAGATACCCATGAGATGAAGCCGGCAGAAAAGACCAGTGGGAAGGAATAACAGTACCTGTTTATTTTACAATATCAGAACCATTAAATCGCCTGCTTGTTATTCAGCAAACGGTTTAATGGTTTCGTTTTTAATATAGCTAATGTGAATAAGAAAGCATTGTATGCCGTCCTGCTGGTGATACTGATACCGCTGACCGCTTATTTTATTGTAAAGCAAAAAAGTGAAACGGGCATTGTGATGCCCCGTCATTATCTTCCCGATTCTATCATCAGTGTTACCAAGAACGGCAAGCGGGCATCAGACACTGCCTGGCACCGTATTGGTGATTTTGCTCTTACTAACCAGGAAGGAAAAGCAGTGAGCTGGGACAGCCTGAAAGGAAAGATCATTGTGGCGGATATATTCTTTACCCGCTGCCCCACCATCTGCCCCGGTATGACGGCGAACATGAAGCGGCTGGCAGAGTCACTTCATAATGGTAAACGAGTGGGTGATAAAACGAATAAGCAGGTTCACTTCTTGTCATTCAGTATAGACCCGGAAAGAGATTCTATTGAACAGTTGAAAAAGTGGGCCGACCGTTTCCAGATAAATCCCGGCCAGTGG
>JAEUVL010000622.1 GCA_016786965.1 Chitinophagaceae bacterium | reverse complement strand
GTTGGCAAGTCGACGGTGTGCAATTCTCCTTTGCCGTTCAATTCCAGCAAGTCGGCCAGGTACAATGAGGAACCGCCTTTGTTTGTGCCGATCTCAATGATCAGGTCAGGTTGCAGTTCTGCTATCAGCATTTGGTACAATACATAATCAAAAGGACATTTGATGGCAGGCACACCTTTGTACGTCACCCGGTGGTGCCCTGCATCAATATCTTTTAACTTATAGCTCTTATCTTTTTTGAAACCTATCATTAGTTCTTATTAATCGGTCTTTGTTGATTCCCATTGTAATAACGGTCTTACCACACCCGGAAAATCATCTGCATAGTTGCCACGGGCTGATCGTTTTGAAAAATCTGTGAACATCTCAAAGCTGAGTTTATGTTGTTCATGCACCAGGATATCCAGGGGGTTAGGTAAAAACAATGCCACACTTATGGTAAAGATACCTTCCGGCAAAAGATTGCCGGGTATCCAGGCCGTGGTGGTGTAATGGCCTTTTCTTTTGCGCAGATCAGTATTCAGATCTGCTACATCATGCGAATTAAAAATATTCACCTGCTCCTGGTTAAAGACATTAATGCCGTGAGTAAAAGAAAGTTCCTCTTTTTTTACTTCATATTCCATACTGATACCAACTTTCTCTGTGGTATCAAAGCGGGAACGCATTTGGCCTTTTTCGTCGTGCAGCCAGGTTCTGTACAAAGCCACTTCGTTATTATAAGATTGGCTGCCATTCTGCCAGGTAACTTCAGCATTTGTTTCCAGGTGTTTGGCCACATACAGGGAAATGATCTTTTCAGTACTGCCCTGGTCAATGATCCTTCCTTTATCAAGCAAGATTGTGATGGGGCAAAATTTCCGCAGGCTGTCAAGGTTATGACTGACAAATAGGATTGTACGGCCATGACTTTTACTCACTTCTTCCATTTTGCCTATGCATTTCTTCTGGAATTCAATATCGCCTACGGCCAGCACTTCATCGATCAGCAATATTTCAGGTTCCAGGTGTGCAGCTACTGAAAAGGCCAGTCGCAGTTGCATACCACTGCTATAGTGTTTGAGAGGAGTATCA
>JAEUVL010000609.1 GCA_016786965.1 Chitinophagaceae bacterium | reverse complement strand
GTATGATGAAATGCAGTATCGGTATTACTGTCAAATTTCACACCGGCAAATGTGGAGCCTGTGTAATATACCGTTACATATTTTCCGGAGTCGATCAAATTGCCCGTACCCGGGTTAATGATCTGTACAAAAGAACCTGATTCGGTTTTTTGTGCGGTGATATTTTTACCCGCTACGTATTTTTCTACTTCTTTGATCTCGGTGGCCAACAGTTCTTTCTTAGCCTTTTCGTCTTCCAGGCGAACGAGAGAATCGTTCGTGTACACAGCATGTATCTTCATGTAGGTGATTACCCTGTCACCTTTTTTAAACTGTGGGGGGAAGTTCACCGGATTCCTTTTCATGAAAGTGTCCATCAGTTGAGTGATCACCACACTATCCCCTACTTTCAGTTTTGTCCAAACCTCACTAAGGTCGTAGGGCTGTGGTGTGGGGGGCACCTGCTGGAAGGCAGGTAATCTGCCGGTGCTGTTTACCGTACTGTCATTCACTTTTATTTCAAGCGAAAACTTTACATAATCACCTACTCTTATTTTTTGCGTGTCTTTCCCGCTAAATACTTTGTATGCCATGCCACCGGGTGTTTTCTTGTAGCTGGCCGATGTACAGCTTGCCATTACTATCGCCATGGCGCAAGCGCTGATAAATACCAAATTTTTAATTGACTTCATATTGCTTTTTATTTATTGTAAAAGAGTTGCATTTTCTTTCATTGCTGCCTTAAACCGTTCTACTGTTTTCTCCAGCGAATCGCTGCTTCTGCCACCGGAGGCATTGTAATGACCGCCTCCTTCAAAATAGGTGCGGGCAAAGGTATTACAGTCAAAGTCACCTTTGCTGCGAAAGCTCCATTTTCTTTCTTCGTCCCGGTCTATCACCAGCGCTACCAGTTTTATGCCCTGGATAGATTGCGGGTAGTTTACAAGCCCTTCTGTATCACCCGTTTTAATATAATATTTGAGCAGGTCACTTTTTGGAATGGCAATAAGTGCTGTATTATACTCATAAAACACTTCCATTCTGTTCAGCAATACATGCCCGGTGAACCGGAGGCGGTTTTCCAGGAAATTGTCAAACAGGTTCTCATGCACTTTGCCGTGCTGCAGACCTCTTGTTTTCAGGTCAGCCACCAAGGTGTGCACCCCGGCATGTGCTGACGGGAAACGGAATGAACCGGTATCCCCCACCACCCCTGCATAGATACATTCAGCAATAGGAATATTTATTTTATCAGCATGACCAGAGCCGACGATCAGGTCGTAGATCATTTCGCAGGTACTGCTTTTAGAAGTAAGGCTGATACCATAGTTAAAAGAAGCAGAATCAGGCTCCTGGTGATGGTCGATCAGTATCTTCACACAGGTCATGTTCTTCAGCGGTGTTTCCAGGTTTTTGGTCCTGTGGAAAATATTGAAATCAAGACAAAACAACCATTCGGCTTTGTCCAGAATGGCCTGTGCTTTACCCCTGTCCATTTCATAATCCAGCACTTCCTTTGTTCCCGGCATCCAATTCACCCATCCCGCCCAATTGGTAGGCGAAATAACGGTAACACTATGGCCGAATTGTTCCAGAAAATGCTTCAGTGCCAATGAAGAACCCATAGCATCCGCATCAGGTTTCTGGTGTGTGGTGATGACCACCTGTTTAGGCTGCACCAGCAGCGGGTATATATCCTGTATGGGTTTCATAAAACGGCTGCGAAGATAGTGTTTCTCACGTTTCATTGGTTTGGCCATTCCAGCGGCTGAAAGTTATTACAAACAGCAACTTTATCGTCAATCTTGAATTATAAGACATGTAATCTTTGCAACTTTCCGTTACCTTTGCGGCCGAAAAACAAATACACGTAACTATGAGCAATCGTACATTCACCATGATCAAACCGGATGCGTTCAAAAACGGGCATGCCGGCGCTATTCTTGACCGCATTTTACAGGAAGGCTATAATATCAAAGCTTTGAAGATGACAAAACTGACCCCTGAGAAGGCCGGTGAGTTCTATGCCATCCACCGGGAAAGACCTTTTTTTGGAGAACTGGTAGAGTTTATGTGCCAGGGGCCCATCATCGCTGCTATACTGGAAAAGGATAATGCAGTGGAAGATTTCCGTAAACTGATCGGTGCTACCAACCCGGCCAATGC
>JAEUVL010000592.1 GCA_016786965.1 Chitinophagaceae bacterium | reverse complement strand
GCAATCCAATTAGCAGCGAATTTCTCCATATTTGGAACTAAACCTTTAGTTTTGAAGCCTTACTATTAGAAAAATGAACAAACGAAACGCCGGACTGCTTGCCCTCGCTCTTTTTACGGTGGTGGCTATTTTGCATGTGGTTGACTGGTATAAGATTGCAGATATTCCTGAGCAAATATTGTCGGGAAGCCGGTGGGCTTTTGTTGTGAGTCTTGGTCTTTATGCATGGTTTAAAAAATCACTCACCGCCTGGATCATGGTGTCTATGGTAATGGGGGTATTGATTGGTTATGAGTTCCCTGCATTTTCCCAGAATCTGAAATTCCTTCGGCAGATATTCCTTAACTCCGTTAAAGCAATCGTCGCACCTTTATTATTCTCTACGTTAGTAGTGGGTATCGCAGGTCATTCTAATTTAAAACAGGTTGGGCGGCTGGGCTGGAAGTCATTATTATATTTTGAGATCGTCACAACAGTGGCGTTAGTAATCGGACTGATTGCCATTAATATTTCCCAGGCTGGAGTAGGTATTGTTCAGCCGGAGATATTAGAAAAACTGCCAGAGACAAAGGCGCTGACCTGGGATGAACATATCGTAGATATTTTTCCTTCCAATTTCATCAAAGCCATCTATGATGGCAAAGTACTGCAGATAGTAGTTTTTTCAGTCCTCTTTGCCATAGGACTTGCCATGTTGAAGGAAGAAAAGAAAAGGCCCATGCTCCGTGCTTGTGAAAGCCTGTCAGAAGCGATGTTCAAGTTCACCAATATCATTATGTACTTTGCCCCGATAGGTATAGGAGCTGCAATGGCCGTTACTGTTGGACATCTTGGTATTGGTGTATTAGAGAATTTGCTGAAACTGGTACTTACATTATATGCGGCGCTTATCGTATTCTTGTTTGCAGTGCTGCTCCCGGTAGCAATGTTTATTAAACTGCCAATTAAAAAGTTTATCCAGGCTATCAGGGAACCTGTATCTATTGCCTTTGCAACTACCAGTTCCGATTCAGCTTTGCCAAAAGCAATGGAGAACATGGAGAAATTTGGCGTTCCGAGGAGGATCGTTTCTTTTGTGATTCCTACTGGTTACACATTTAACCTGGATGGAACTACATTGTATCTTTCCTTGGCTTCTGTATTTGTTGCCCAGGCAGCAAATATGCATATGAGTATCGGTACACAGATCACCATGTGTTTGGTACTGATGCTTACCAGCAAAGGGGTGGCCGCAGTGCCGAGGGCCTCGCTGGTTATATTAATTGCCACGGCAGACCAGTTTCATTTGCCGCTTTGGCCAATTGCAGCCATCTTCGGCATAGACGAACTCATGGATATGGCCCGGACATCAGTGAATGTAATTGGTAATACTTTAGCCAGTTGTGTCATTGCCCGTTGGGAAGGAGAATTTGATGATGAAAAAGCACTCGCCTTTAATGAAAAAGAAGCGGATGCTATTATTGACTAATGCTAATAAAAGAGAATAAGAAATGGAGATAATGTACCTGTTGGATAGTTTTCACTGGACGAATTTATTGCAGCCGCAATGGTATGTGGAAAATGGCGGACTATGGCTGCTGCTATTTGTGGTATTTGCTGAAACAGGATTATTTGTTGGGTTCTTCCTGCCCGGCGACTCTTTGCTCTTCGTGGCCGGTATTTATGCCCATGAAATAAAAACAAAAGCCGGCACCATGGAACCGGGTCTGGGCAACCAGGTATTGAACTGGTTTGGTTTTCATTACCCTCATTACTCTTACTGGTTTGATCTGTTAGTATTAGTAGGACTTATTTCTGTCTGTGGTATTATAGGTAATGCTGTAGGCTACTGGACAGGCCGCAAAGTTGGCCCGGCCATGTACCAATGGAGAGACCGGTTTCTATTTAAAAAAAGATATCTGCACCAGGCCCATGATTTTTATGAGAAGCATGGAGGCCTTGCTGTAATAGGAGCAAGATTTCTGCCCTTCATCCGCACCTTTGCACCCATAGTGGCGGGTATTGTAAAAATGGACAGGAAAAAATTCCATTTCTTTAATGTGGTGGGATGTATTGCCTGGGTCACCACTATGGTGCTCGGCGGCTTTTTTCTTCAAAAATGGATTCTCAGCCAGTTTGGATTTGACCTGAAAGAACATCTTGAATTGATCGTATTGGGCATCGTACTCGTAACTACAGCGCCTGTTATTATCAAAATGATGTCCGGCCGGAAAAAGAAAGACAGCACGCCAACGGATGTTCCCCAATCATAGACTATGAACAAAAAACAATACGGCATTTTATCTATTCCGGTTATTGTTGCCGCCCTGGGCTATTTCGTAGACATTTATGACCTGTTGTTGTTTACCATTGTGCGGGAACCCAGCCTTGCCGGATTGGGAGTCGATCTCTCCATCAAACAGGATGTGATCGCCGCCAGTACCAAAGTCATCAATTGGCAAATGTGGGGCCTGCTGATCGGCGGTATCATCTGGGGGGTGATGGGAGATAAGAAAGGCCGGCTCAGCGTACTGTTTGGCTCAATCATTTTATATTCTGTTGCTAACTTCTTCACCGGCTTTGTGCAAACGGTGGAGCAATATGCTTATGCAAGGTTTGCTGCCGGTATTGGCCTGGCCGGAGAACTCGGAGCTGGTATTACACTCGTCAGCGAATTATTACCTAAGACCAAAAGAGGCATTGGCACTTCTATGGTGGCAGGCATCGGCTTGTTTGGGGCAGTGGCCGCTTATTTCACTTTTAAGTTTACTGATAACGACTGGCGCTTATGTTATAAGATAGGTGCAGGTATGGGACTAATGTTATTATTTCTCCGGATATCCGTAGCAGAAAGCGGTATGTTCAACCAGGTGAAACAACAAAACGTATCAAGAGGTAATCTGCTGATGTTCTTCAATAATTCCAAACGGTTCAAAAAGTATTTTCTCGCAATACTTATCGGTATGCCCACCTGGTTTGTGATCGGTATACTGGTGAATTTCAGTAACCGGTTTGCAACTGAGTTTTACGGACAAAATGGAATTGAATCTGGTCGCTCCATCATGTATGCGTATGCGGCTATTGCTATTGGAGATATCCTGGTGGGATTTGTAAGCCAGTATTTTCAAAGCCGTAAGAAAGCATTATACCTTTTTTACTTCTTTGCCATCGTATCGGGTGTCTATTTTTTCAGCGGATTGATCAGGAATGATACTTCCATGTACATTGCCTGCGCCATGCTGGGATTCAGTACCGGGTTCTGGGCCATCTTTGTTACAATGGGAGCGGAACAGTTCGGGACCAACCTGAGGGCTACGGCGGCCACCACCATCCCCAATTTTGTCAGGGGCTCTTTGCCACTGATCAACCTGCTGTTTGTAAACCTGTTCCAGGCAAGCATCGGCTGGTCATTTGTAAAGAGTGCGATGATAACAGGTATAGTAGTGATGGCTATTACATTAGTAGCGGCTTATTTCACCGAAGAAACATTTCATAAGGACCTCAACTATGTAGAGCCGGAAGACATTATGCCTTAAATACGATCATGGCTAAATTCCTCATCATACGATTTTCTTCCATTGGTGATATTGTACTCACCACACCCGTTATCCGCTGCCTGAAGCAGCAGGTGCCGGATGCAGAAGTACATTTTTTAGTTAAGGATTCATACCGTTCTGTTGTGGAGCATAATCCGTACATCGACAAAATACATGTACTGGCCCATAGCTGGGAGCTGATGATAGAAGAACTGCTGACCGAAGAGTATGACTATATCATTGACCTGCATCATAATACTAAAACATTACGGGTCAAAAATGCCCTGAAGAAAAAGGCATTCTCCTTCTACAAGCTGAACATTCAAAAATATTTGTTGACCGCATTTAAAATAAATATGCTGCCAAAGGTGCATATTGTGGACCGCTATTTGAAAACAGTCGAATCATTTGGTGTAAAGAATGACGGAGCAGGATTAGATTATTTTATCAGCAAAGAAGAAGAAACAACATTGAAGGATATTCCGGCTTCACATCATGCTGGATATATTG
>JAEUVL010000557.1 GCA_016786965.1 Chitinophagaceae bacterium | reverse complement strand
CTTGTACCGGTAGCTAATAAGTTCCCGCAGCAAAACTGGATCGTGGACCAGGCATTGCGCCAGGTAAAAATGGGTGGCACACAGATCAGGGACAACAACACCGACTTCATGTATAATAACCTGATGACGAAGTTTGAATTTGGTGGAGCCAATAAGAAAGGGGTTTATTTTGATGAAGAGAACCGTCGTCATATCCTTAACATCAGGGCCCTCTATGCCGAAGCAGCCGGTAATATGGCTGACGCAGGCAAAAAAGATGAAGCGCAGAAACTGATCGATAAAGTGGAAGCCGGCATCAGCCCGGAAAATCTACCTTATGCGATGACAAGTCGCTATAACGGGCACAACCAGACAGGCCTTATTTACCTGGAAGCCTGCTATAAAGCCGGCAAAACAGAACTGGCTGAAAAAATAAGGCTGGCTGTACGTTCAGAACTGGAACAACAGCAGAAATACTACGAGTACATCAGAACAGAGCGGCCCGAGTATTTTGGCGGCTTTGAAAGATCGGAAGCCCCTATCAATGAAGCCATGCTGATGGTGCTGGGTGCTATTGAAAGCAAATATGCTGCCCCGCAAACAAAACCTGCCACCAATACTAATGAAACAGGTAACCCCTCCATCGTAAACCCGGGTAAACCGGATAGCGCCAGAGGCAAGGATACCGGAAAACAGAAATAAATATTTCCTGCATGATAAAGAAAAGCCCTCCCAACAGCGGAGGGTTTTTCTTTTGAACCAATACCCCGTTAAGTTGTTGTAAAGAACAATCACCACCAGAGGAATTGTCGTAAATTGCTAAACAGTCCGTGGAAGACCTTCTGACTTCTTACCTCAGACTTCTTACTTAACTATGAAAGGATTTCATTTCACCAGGTTTGATCCCAATGAAGAGGGAAAAGGAAAGTTCCAGCAATTGCTGGATCTCTTTATGCAATTACTTACTTACACCAGCGGCGATGTAAGTGAGGCCATGCAATGGATGAATGAGTTGGATAAAAAATACCAGCTCACCGATGATGAATATGGTATGGGTGATTTCATTGACGAACTGAAAGAAAAAGGCTACCTCTCCGATAAAAACGAACAGGGCGAGATACGCATCACCCCAAAAACTGAACAGGGCATCCGCAAAAGAAGCCTGGAAGAGATATTTGGCAAACTAAAAAAGACTAAACAAGGCGACCACAAAACCTTTAAACCAGGGCAGGGCGACGAAGTAAGTCCGGATACCCGGCAATTTCAGTTTGGCGATATGCTGGAGCAAATTGATTTTACCGAAAGCATCCGCAATGCACAGATCAATCATGGCATCGACAGTTTTAAGATGCAGGAAGATGACCTGAGCATACGGGAAACGGATTTTAAATCACAGACCTCCACGGTACTCATGATCGACATCTCCCACTCCATGATACTATACGGAGAAGACAGGATCACTCCAGCCAAGAAAGTGGCAATGGCACTGAGCGAACTCATAAAAACAAGGTACCCGAAAGATACACTTGACATCGTGGTATTTGGCAATGATGCCTGGCCAATAGAAGTGAAAGACCTGCCTTACCTGCAAGTAGGCCCTTATCATACCAATACTGTGGCGGGACTTGAACTCGCCATGGATATTTTGCGCAGAAGAAAAAACCCGAACAAACAGATCTTCATGATAACCGACGGTAAACCTACCTGCTTGAAGATCGGTAAACGATATTATAAAAATAGTTTTGGTCTCGACCGGAAAGTAGTGAACCGCTGCATTAACCTCGCAGCGCAATGCAAGAAACTGAAGATACCCATTACCACTTTCATGATCGCCACTGATCCGTATTTGCAACGCTTTGTACAGGAGTTTACCGAGACGAATCATGGTAAGGCTTTCTTTGCTTCATTGGATAAACTCGGGGCTTTTATATTTAAAGATTTTGAAAGTGGGAAAAGAAAAACTGTATACTGATGATAAAATCAATATCCCGTTATTTTTTAATTGTTTGCATGACAGCATCATTTGTTACTGGCTGTGCGCAAAATAAAAATGAAAAAGACCGCATCCGTCCTGACAAATCAAGTCTCACATTAGTGTTAATGACTGATGAGTTATGGTTTTCTTATCTTGACACAAACTCATCTCATGTTTCTTTTATATTACCCAACGAACTTTTCCAGGTTTTAAATTCTGCAAAAGAAGAAAAAGGGAATGACCTAAATATAATTATCAGAACATCGGATATGGTTCAAAAAGCAATGGCCGATACAGTTGTTGCAAGAATAAAATCAAGAAATATCAGCAAGTATGTTATCGTCAAAATGACCGAAAAAGAACAAGAAGCAATTATTTTCTCTGCAGCAACAAATATGAAGCCGCCAGAGCAAATTGTAGTAACAATGCCCCAATCTGTGGTCTCGACAGAACTACCTGAAACAGGCGCTTTTCTGATTGAAATAAGAAAAGGCGGATCAGTATGGTACCGTGTATTATCACCCGACCCTGTTGATTCTGCATTTCATAAAGTAGATTCACCCATTACAGAGAATTTGAAAAAAGCGATCGCTGAATTCAAAGTAAGGTTCCACGATATTAAAAAGGACTATCTTATCAAAGGCCATGAAGTGACAAGCTACAAGTCATTCGAAGAAGTGATCAAGGCGCTAAAGGAAAATGATATTTTAAAGTACAATTTAGTTACCAGTTTAGAAGATCAATAATATGAACATCAACAAAATAAAAACACTCGGCGAATTAAAGAAAAGCGGCTATCAACCCAAAAGCATCAAAGAAGAGATACGCCAAAACCTGATCGCCAAACTGCAAAAGAATGAACCGACCTTCTCCGGTATTGTGGGCTATGAAGACACCGTGATACCCGATGTGGAAAGGGCCCTGCTGAGCAAACACAATATCCTCTTCCTCGGACTAAGGGGCCAGGCCAAAACAAGAATGGCGAGGCAAATGACAACACTGCTGGATGAATATATACCCAGCGTAGCCGGGAGTGATATTAACGACGACCCGCTGAACCCTGTATCAAAATATGCACAGGAAGAGATCGCCACCCATGGCGATGAAACAGCCATCCACTGGATACACCGCAGCGAACGCTATGGAGAAAAACTGGCCACCCCGGATGTAAGTGTGGCCGACCTGATCGGCGATATAGATCCTATTAAAGCAGCTAACCTCAAACTCAGTTTTGCAGATGAACGGGTATTACACTATGGCATCATTCCCCGAAGCAACCGCGGCATATTTGTGATCAATGAATTGCCCGATCTGCAGGCAAGAATACAGGTAGCTCTTTTCAACATACTGGAAGAAGGCGATATACAGATAAGAGGATTCAAACTAAGGTTGCCCTTAGATATTCTATTTGTATTTACGGCCAACCCCGAAGATTATACCAACCGTGGATCAATAGTAACACCATTAAAAGACAGGATAGAAAGCCAGATACTGACGCACTATCCAAAATCACTGGAACAGGCCCTGGAGATCACCGAACAGGAAGCAGAGATCAGCGACGAACAAAAAGCTAAAGTAAAAGTGAGCGACCTGGTGAAACGACTGATCGAACAAATAGCTTTTGAAGCAAGGGGCAGTGAACTGGTGGATAAGAAAAGCGGTGTAAGCGCCAGGCTCACCATCTCTGCTTTTGAAAATGCAGTGAGTGCCGCTGAGCGAAGGGCCATCATCAACAACGAAAAACAAACCCAGGTATGGATGGGCGACCTGATCGGCATCATTCCCTCCATTACCGGTAAGGTGGAACTGGTGTATGAAGGCGAACAGGAAGGCCCCTACCAGGTAGCCATGAATTTGCTGGATAAAGCCATCCGTTCTCAATTTGCCGAATACTTTCCCAACCCGGATCAGTTAAAGAAAAGAAAGACCAGCGGCAAACCTTCCCTCGAAGAACAAAAAGATGATAACCCTTACCGCCCCATCACCAGTTGGTTTGACAAAGGCAATCAACTGAATATTTCATTCAATACTACCGATAAAGACAAGATACTGCTGTTGTACAAAGTAGATGGACTGCATGCCGTAGTTAAAAAAAATTTTCCGCAGGTAAATGATGAGCAGGCAGCCCTGCTGATGGAGTTTGTGCTGCATGGCCTTTCCTCCTACTCACTCATCAGTAAAAAGATATTCGAGAATAAAGTAGAGTTCAAAGACCTGGTAGGCAGCATGATGAACTTTACAGAGAAGGATTTTGAATTTGATGA
>JAEUVL010000556.1 GCA_016786965.1 Chitinophagaceae bacterium | reverse complement strand
CCTGCTGGCATCGTTGCAGGAATTGTTTGCTCCACCCTACCCTTTATCAATAATATATTATCAGCCGGGTATCCGGTGGCCTCCATATTAGTCTTTACTTCTTCAAGGGGTGCATAACACATATTGTTAAGGGTATCCGTTACCCGGTTACTCTCCCATTCATCTTTTTCATTTTGTCCGTCCCGCTCACCGGGTTGGGTCATCCCTTCAAATGTATCATACAGGTAAAGCCTCCGGTTGGTAATGCCTGCTTGCTGTAAGGTATAAGCCATTAGCATGGCACTCCCCCCTTTCCATACACCACATTCTACCAGGTCGCCGGGAATATTGTTTTTAATAATAAACTGAACTGATTCATACAAAGCATAGCATCTCTCTATGTCCACCATGGTGAATGGTTTCACCTTTTCATACAAGGTCATGAATGCTTTATCCTGTTCCAGGTCAAGCCGGTTAACTAATTGCAGGTTCTTCCGGCGTACGATCTTCAGCCCCAGCAGGCCCAGCGGATAATTTATGAGTTGTGAAAGTTTCAATCCAATAGTTGAAACTCTAAAATACAATTAATACACTAATTAAACCCGGTATACTGTTGCGAACAACCGGCTATTACTTTACAAACGCTTCATGCAATACAAATGAAAAGTATCGGTATCTCTTTTATGAAAATATAACAGGCCGTTGCCCGCTGCTGAAACAGCTTCTGTAAATCCTTCTGCTTCATTGATCAGGAGCGGACTGTCAAAAGGAAGTGCCTTGTTTTCCCTCGTAGCATAATAAAGGCGGGGCACTGTTCCGCTGCCCACACCAGCCCACCGGGTGAAGTATAGGGTCAGTTCATCGGCTGATATGCCCGCAGCGTATTCTAAGGCGCCTGTATTGATATGTCCGGGAATTATACCATCCCTGGTTTTTCTCGTAAAGGCATCAGCTGTTCTTTTGGCCACCATAATATCCGCCGTTAGCGGCTGACCTGTTTGATTGAACCGTCCTTCTGAAAAATACATGGTTTGTCCATCGGCGCTTATTTCCACATCAAAGTCGACCCAACCCGGTTGTAGTAATGAGATACCGTTCACTTTCTCTGTGGCCGTAAGTGTTCCATTATTGAATATGCCTCTATACACCGTGGAAAAATTCTGCGGGTAACTCCTTGTGGTAATGAAATATAAATTGCCAGCATTATCCATACTGGCCACACCATCGAGATATGGTGAGTTTAACCCTCCCACTTCACCGGCAAACTGAAAAAGGGTATCACTGATCCTTTCAGCATAAAGAATATTTGT
>JAEUVL010000536.1 GCA_016786965.1 Chitinophagaceae bacterium | reverse complement strand
GGAGTTTGCTCCAACTACAGTTTTGACCAGGCCCCTTATACATGGGAATGCATACAGAACTTCAAAGGAGGCAATGTGTTATTCACCAATCCCAATACACCGGTAAAATGTGGCGGTGCACCCCATAAGATCATGTGGCTGGCAGCCGACTATTTTAAAAAACATGGTGTGTTCGACAAAGCAAACATTCAATACTGGAGTGGTGGCACCCGGTTGTTTGGTGTGGAGAAATATGAAAAGACACTAAAGAAAGTAGCAGAACGTGACAATGTGCAAATGAACTTCTATACCAAACTGGTGGAAATAGACGGGCCAAACAAGAAAGCAAAATTTGTAGGCTTTGGCGAACAAAACAAAGACAAAGAATACTGGGTTGATTTTGAAATGATACATGTAACACCGCCACAAAGTGCACCTGACTTTGTAAAGAACAGCCCATTGGCCAATGCAGCCGGATGGGTAGATGTAGATAAACATACATTACAGCATGTAAAGTACCCGAATGTGTTTTCACTTGGAGATGCCTCTTCTTTGCCAACCTCAAAAACCGGGGCTGCTATCCGCAAACAAGCTCCTGTACTGGTAAAAAATTTACTGGCTGTTATAAAAGGCCAGTCATTAAATGGTTCTTATAATGGCTATACCAGTTGCCCTGTAGTAACAGGATATGGCAAACTGGTGCTCTGCGAATTTGATTATAACAATAACCCGACTGAAACATTCCCCTTCGACCAGAGCAAGGAAAGGTGGAGCATGTACCAGTTAAAAAGAAATGTATTGCCGTGGTTATACTGGCACAAGATATTGCCCGGCAAAATGTAGTCCTGATGTAAGGTAGCAAAGAGCGGTTGTTGTAAGTCATTACGGCAACCGTTTTTCATGTAACAATAGTCACTCCTGCCCTCGGACGGTCTTCCGAATTTTGTGTCTGTAATAAAAGATTTACTGATGGATCTGTTATATAAACTAAAAACAGGCTGGACTGCTTTAAAATTCATCCGGGTTGCCCTGGGTGGCTTAATTTTGTATTCCTCCATTGATTCCGGTCATGTGCCCGGAATTGTATTGGGAGCATTATTTATACTGCTCTCCCTTTTCACCGAGGGGGTATGTTGTGCAGACGGGTACTGTACCACTCCGGTTAATAAAAAAAATTCATCCATACCAGAAAACACAGACTATGAAGAATTGGGTACTAAATAACAAGCTGTTGATCGCCGGAATTATTCTCGGTGCTGCCGGCGGCTATCTTTACTGGCAGCAAATTGGTTGCAATAGTGGCACCTGCAGCATTACTTCCACCTGGCACAATAGTACAGGCTATGGTGCGCTGATGGGCGGCTTACTGTTCAGTATGTTTAAAAAAGAAAAAAATGCAGACAAGCAATAAAAGAGAGAGCTTTGGCGAGATCATCAATGGCAGCACACCTGTGCTGGTTGATTTTTTTGCAGAATGGTGCGGCCCCTGCAAGATGATGAAACCGGTACTGGAAGAACTACACCTGCGGATGGGTGATAAAGTACGCATATTGAAAATTGATATTGATAAAAGCCCGGCCGCAGCAAACGCCTTCCAGGTACAAAGTGTTCCTACACTGATACTTTTTCAGCAAGGAAAAGCCCTTTGGCGGAAATCAGGAGTGGTACAGGCCACGCAGTTAGAAAAAGTCATTGAACAACACATAACCAACAAGTAATAATGCCAGAAAAAAGAGTAAGCCGGGGATATATAAGTTCTGCGGTCAGTTGCCGCTGTCCCCGCTGCCGGGAAGGAAAATTATTTCAGTCACCGGTAAGTGCCAATCTGAAGAAAAACATGGTAATGAATAAAGAATGCCCTGTTTGCGGACAACCCACAGAAATAGAAGTTGGCTTTTACTATGGCACCAGCTATGTAAGCTACGCCATGACTGTTGGTCTTAGCCTGATCAGCCTGGCTATCTGGGCATTGACGATCGGTTTATCAGTAAATGATAATCGTTTTTTCATCTGGATGGGGGTAAATGCCGCCTTGCTCATATTGCTGCAACCCTGGCTTATGCGCCTTAGCCGCAGCCTTTGGATATCCTGGTTTGTAAAATACGACCCCGAATGGGAGCATCATCAGCCTGAAGATGTTTCTGAAAGACTGAATCCTGACCAGGCGAATAACTGGTAAGGGGCTTATAATTTCATCGTATAAGTGTAAGCAATCTCTAAAGCTTTTATCATCAACAGATCACCGGGCCATACAATGATCTGAATCCCGAGGCGGGAATGGGTATCACTTCTGTCCTGGTAGGGCCACCGCAATTGAAGCCATACACCCCAAAGCCGGAAGCACCTGTTGAAAATCCGCTTAGCCCATAGCCATTATTTCCTGCTTCCCGTTTTACATCATACCCGCTTCCGGAAGTCGTCCCTTTCACACCAGTACTATTCCCGAATGCTTCGTCGGAAACAGCAGTAGAAGATTGGAACAATGGCGGTACCCTATTCCTTCTTATACAGGTACAGCTTTTTACCCTGCATCACCTGCGATGATAAGAGTGTTCTGATCGTAACAGGAACAGACCGGAGATTATATACCGTTTTGCGGGATGACCAGCAGGCAAAGCTGGTGGGGGCTCCCGGCGTGGCGGGGTTCAGCAGCATGAATTCGCCATTGTTGGTGGCAAAGGCATTTCTATTGTTGCTTACAAACAAGGGGTCGGGAGCAGGGTACTTTTTAATAAACCAGTCATCGGCAGACGGTTCAAAACTAAGTGTGGTATCATCACCAATAAACATGGTCATATACTGATCATTATCCCATAGTGCATCTGCATCAGTAAAAGGCCTCGGGGCTGCAGGCATGCTGATCCAGGTATTACCGGTAGGGTCATATTTGGCCCCGCTTCTATAGACAGAATCTCTGTACTGAAATTTTATGCATGGATTAAATGACGGCGTACATATGCTGCAAAAAGCAATAGGGGGCCGCTGCAACGTGCCACCAACAATAACAATATTGGTACCATCAAACACGACTGCTGCACTGTGCCTGGCAGCAGGCGCACCGGCTGCTGGCACCGAAATCCAGCTGTTGGTCATCATATTATAAAATCTGCCATCGGTATAATAAGCCGATGAATCATAAAAATAGTTTGGCGAGCTGCCGCAGGTCATTGTTCCCTGAACGTCAAACAGGCGGCGGCCACCCCATATCAGAAAGCCGCTGTTGGCAAAGGCCATTGTGCAATCGGTACGGCCCTGGAAGCCCGGCGGCCCGGGTATGGTAGTCCAGGTATTGGTGGCAGGATTATATTTCGATACATCGGTGGGATATATATACTGGCTGGTATTGTAGTCATAATACCTTCCTCCCCAAAAAATGATCTCGGCACCGGTATTGACAGAGCGGTAATATTGCCGTGGTACAGGTGCATTAGACAGGCTTATTGTATCCCAGGTATTGGCCAGGTAATTATAGCGCATGCCCTGCGATGTACCCATGTTCCAGAACACCACACGGCTGCCCACCCGGTACACCTCTGTGGCATAAGGAGCCACCAATGTGGCCGGCGCAAAATTAAAAGGCCGGCTGCTCCATTTGTCCAGCGAGCGGGAGTAAATAAATATTGAATCGTAAACAAAACAATACAGTAAGCTGTCGATAAAAACAGCAGTAAAAGATTCACTACAGGCTGGTGCGCCTGCGTTTTCGGGGTAGTAGGTGTTGCCTTTGTACCAATGGTTTGCCGCTATGGTGGTGTCTCCTATCGACTCGTTGGTAATATTTTGCGTTATGTTTCCGGCATACGAAAAGCCCTGGCTTTTCATTTCAGTATCATCATAATTGTAGCTTAATACGATGGCACCTTTGGGAATTACGGCCAGAGTTTGCCATTTGAGACCATCGTAAAAATTGAATTGCCTGATGGTGGTATTATAAATGGTAAGGCCATTGGCAGGTGAGGCAATAGCATCCCGCTGTGTGGTAGTAAGCCGGGGTATTAAAATTCCTTTGTTGCTGCTGCTTACATCCAGCTGGGCCGATGCGCCGGGTGTAGTGGTACCTATACCTACCGATTGTGCATGCAGGCATGCGGCTATTATCATCCCGGAAAAAAGGAAAAGTGTTCTTAGCATATCAATTTATCTTAACAGTTGTGCAACAGGGTGCTTAATAAAATTTGCGTGGTCTTTTTTTCTCACTTCCAGGTCGCCTATTACCTGTATCCGCCTGTTTACCCATTCTTTATTCCATTTGTGCATATCCGCTATATAATAGGTACCAATGTTCTCTGCCACTATGGCGGCTTTATCTCCAATATTTATGGCATTACCGGTAATATTTATAACCCGCTGCGTCATCACTGCATCATCATATAAATTATTGCCTGGATAATTTTCTTATACAATACTGGTCGCTGGCAAGGATATTTCCTTTAGAGTCTATGCTTAATCCGTTTATGCTGCGAAACATGGCTTTGGTACCGGCCGCATCTCTCCAGTCGGCTGTTTCATTGCCGGCCAGGGTGGTTACCACACCAGCGGGAGTGGCTTTTCTTACTCTTGTTTTTTCACCTATTATCAGGTTGTCATCTTTATCAATGGCCAATGCCTGTATGCGTACAAACCTCGCTGCTTTGCCTGTACCATCGTGGTTTGTACCGGTGGGAGTTAATGCATCTATATCTCCCACAAAATTTGTTACCACACCGGCAGGAGAAATTTTGGCTATGCAGCTACCCCTTCCATTCTGCGGTATATAAATATTCCCTTTGCTGTCCACCGCTATCGCCCTGAACTCCAGGAACTGTGCAGCCTTACCGGTACCGGTTTTAAAATCACCTATCTGCCCGTTGCCGGCTATAGTGGTTACTTTGCCTGCTGCAGAAATTTTTCTTACCAGCGAGTTATACGAATCCGCCACATATATATTACCGGCCTTGTCCATACACAGCGCAGTGGGCCCGTTGAAGCCAGCCTGCAGCCTGTCGCCATCATCCCTTCCTTTATAGCCATCATCACCGGCAAAAGGAGTAAATGATTTGTCGGGTTTGATAAGATATATCATATGGCTGGAGGTACTGCTTACATACAGGTTGCCGTCTTTGTCTGCACAGATGCCATCCTTTCCCGGCAGGGGCTCTACCGGTACCTGGTTGCCTTCAGTATTATATACCGCTATGCCAAAAAGGGTGGTGACATTAGTTTCTGCATCTACTTTGCGCAGGCTTATCTGGTCTATCACAAAGAGGTTGTCATTTGCATCTATAGCTGAGTTGTTTACCTGCCAGGTAAAGCTGGCCTTCGTTCCTTTACCATCAATGCTGTTGCCATTTTCTTCCCAGCCGGCAATGGTAAGCACATTCCATGCTTCTGCCACGGGTGGTTCCCTTTTAGTAAAAGCTGAGATAATAACAATTGAAATGATAAATAACAGGGGTGTTACTTTTTTCATACTTGGTATTTTTATAGTTATTCCATAATTATTTTCCGTACCAGCTGGTTATCAGAATCCACCACATAAATGATCCCGTCATTGCTTATTGCAATAGCTCTTGGCACTTTAAACTCCGCCAGGCTGCCTGCACCGTTGGTAATGCCTTCTGTGCCTTTGCCCGCAAAAGTGGACACCACAGAAGCGGCGCTTATCTTCTTTATGTTATTATTAAATGGCTGCAGTGTATAGAAGTTACCGCCTGCGTCGGCAATAATGCCCGTGGGAAAATTAAAATTGGCTGTCAGTGCCGGTCCGTTTGTATTGCCGCTTATACCAGAGCCGGCATAGGTAGTGGCTACTCCGGCAGCCGTTATTTTTCTGATGCGGTGGTTATTGGCATCTGAGGCATAGATATCCCCATTGGGTGCCACCACCATTCCGATCAATAAACTGAATTGTGCCGCAGCGCCTGTTCCATCTGCGTAACCTGAAACACCGCTTCCGGCTATGGAGCTTACATCGGCAGCCGCCGTTATTTTTCTTAATCTGTAATTCTGGTCGGTCACATACAGGTTGCCACTGTTGTTATCAAAAGCCACTGCTAACGGAAAACTGAATTGCGCCGTATTGCCGGGGCCATCAGCAAATCCATTCACCCCCGTTCCGGCAACAGTACTTACTACGCCTGCTGTTGAAATTTTTCTGATCCGGTGGTTACTGGCATCCGCTACGTACAGGTTGCCCGCTGCATCTATCGTTATGCCGCGGAGGCCGTTAAACTGTGCGGTGGCCGCCGGGCCATCCACATATCCAAAATCGCCAGTGCCCGCCACTGTGCTTACGGTACCGGTCGCTGTTATTTTCCTGATGCGGTTGTTGCCTCTTTCTGATATAAAAATATTTCCTCCTGCATCCACACAAATGCCACTGAAGGCGGCGAAATTAAATTGCGCAGCAGCGCCAATACCGTCTGCATAACCGGTAGTGCCGCTTCCGGCAAGAGTACTCACCGTGGCCTGGTAGATATGTGTCCAGGTGGGCCCGGTAGCGGTTTGTGCTCCCGTTTGTACTGTTATTGCCCCGGTGCCGGCATTGGGGGGAACGGTGATCTGCAATTCTGTGGCCGTGGCTGTATTAACAACAGCCGTGACACCATTCACCTTCACCGTATTATTTGCCGCAGTGGTGCTAAAATTTTTTCCGGTAATACTGACCACTGTACCATAAGTGCCCGTAGCAGGTGCAATAGCAGTAATGGCAAGGGTGGTATCCGGTGGTGGCGGGCTGTCTTCTTTTTTACAGGCTTCTGCAAAGAAGATGACCGGCAGCAGCAGGAGGAAAATATTTTTCATATTACAGGTTTACTATTTTACTTGAATAGCTGCGGCGCATTTATCAATATTCAGCGCCCCGTAATTAAATGTGTGGCGGCTCCCATCCTTCAGGGTAACAATGCATTTTTTACTGAGAAAGCTTTTTTCCACTTCCACACTTACGATATCATCTTTACTTATCTCCAGGAAACCCTCACTGCCCCATTTGATAAATACAAATTCTTCCAGTATGCCTTTGGCGCTGTAATCAAATTTGGCATCGTATAAAAGCCGTTTGTTGGTAACTAACAGCTTACCGTTGAACTTACCGCCTTTGGGAGGTTGGTATAAGATGGTCCAGGTATCAATTTTTTCTTCGCCGGGAAGGAGTGTGATGTCCATACGTTTGATTTTATTATTAAT
>JAEUVL010000513.1 GCA_016786965.1 Chitinophagaceae bacterium | reverse complement strand
TACAGGCACATCAATCGTGTAGGAAATAACAGAGCGATTGCCATCACTTTCGGTCCATTGCTCCAGCAAGGATACTTCACCGATGGCATAACCGCGGGGATACTTTTTTACTTCACTTTTGTTTTGTGCAAAGGTGCCAGTGCAGAGCAGTACTGCGGCAAAGGCAACTGAGATTAGTCGTAGCATGAAATGTGGTTTGGTTTAATGGTTAATGATAAAAGGTAGGTCGGTTAACAGAACAGCCTTATTCCTTTTTTATATAAGGAAGCAAAGGTACCTGAGTACTTCCCAGGAAACAATACCACAAACCGGGTAATAAGTAAAACGGGTTAGTGTTGATACTCCATTACTTAGGATTTTACCATTTCAAAATTCCCTGAGAATGCTTAAATATTTCACCCTTCATTTTCAGCCAGCACTTTATCTTCACAGGCCCGGAAGGGGGTATGTAAAACTGCAAAACCATCCGCCACCGAATGTTTTCCCGCAAGCAAAAGAGACGTATCAGAAAGACAGCCTTGGTGTTGTTGGGGGCCACTGCGTTAAGTATGGCAGCCTGGCTGGCGTTTAAATGGCTGCCCTACCGCAAGGCAAAATATACCCGCTATGCAGAATTTGGAATCGCCATCCCGGGCGGGTATGATATTCACGGCATTGATGTTTCAAAATACCAGTCCACTATTGCCTGGGAGGAAGTGAAGAAGATGAAAGTGCAGCAAATACAAATGGGATTTGCTTTTATCAAAGCCACACAGGGAATATCAGGAACGGACCCGCAGTTCAACCGTAACTGGAAAAGATCAAAAGACGCCGGCCTATCCCGTGGGGCCTACCATTTTTTCATCGCATCCAGAGATGGAAAAGAACAAGCTGCTCATTTTATAGATAAAGTGGAACTGGAAAAGGGCGATCTGCCTCCTGTGCTGGATGTGGAGCAGCTGAACGGTGTTTCTTCCGCCCAATTAAGAGCGGAGGTGCGGGAATGGCTGCAACTGGTAGAGGCTCATTATGGCGTGAAGCCGATCATTTACACCAACGTGGATTTTTATTTACGTCATCTCGGGAGTGAGTTTGACGAATATCCTCTCTGGGCCGCCCATTATTACCAACCTGAGGAGCCCCGCATTGGCCGGGACTGGCTTTTTTGGCAACACAGCGATAAAGGAAGAGTGAATGGTATTGTGGACAAAGTGGATTTCAATGTGTTCAATGGTGACTCGTCCGATTTCCGCCGCATACTGATTGATTAAACAAAGGCAACAGATCGGCAGCAATTGTTTTACTTTACTGCTTGAAATATTTATCATGGCAAGCGGTTGGGATTCGGATATAAAAAGATTTTTTGTCAAAATAATGAACTCGGTGGCATTTGGCCTTATGTGGATGCTGGCCACCGCCACTGCCGGCCTTTACTTTGAGCTAGGCTATACGAATGGTAAGCCGCTCGCATATACTATCATCTTTTATATCTGCGCTACAGGCAGCCTGGCGCTGCTGATTTTCTATTTATACAGAACCTGGAGGAAAGATTAATGCGCTGGGTATTTAAAATACCCGCTACCACTTAGTACAACGCCAACGAAATCAACTATTTTAGGTACTCATACCATTTCAATGCAATTGAAAAATATCAGTAAACGCTTTGTACTTATTGGCACGATGGTCATCTGGATCATAAAATTTATCCTCCGGCCTCTGCAATTAGTTGAAGGATCGCCGGCTTTCTTCCTGGGAATTGCACCTAATCTTTTTGGCTCATTCCTTATACCGTTTGGGGCATATTGGTTTTTTAGCGGCCGTAATTTTTGGGTGGCAAGGATATTTCGCATAGAAACTGCCTATGATCTGCGGCTCGTATGCACACTGGGTTTTGCGATGCTGGTTGTAAATGAGTACCTGCAAATGATACCTTTTTTCGGCCGCACTTTTGATTACAATGATATCTTTTTTTCTTCCGCCGGGTTATTGGCGGCGTACCTGGTATTTGGAAAACTACAATCACGAAAAAAGGAAAGTTATCAGCCACAAGAGGCCTAACTGCTATGGTCGGATATAATGACCCAACGACCGTTTATTTTCCTGAACACTAATGTGTAATGACCGCCTACATCCCCTACTGATCTTTTTAAAAACCATTTACCGGTAATATGGTAATACTCTTTTGACAGCCTTTTTACCTGGATAAGTGTAAAGATCAGCTTTCCCATAGAAGCGGTATCAGGGTAGCCTTTTTTATAATTATTAAGGGTGTTTATATACCCGTATGTAACCCCGGTTTTGCCAATGAACATCAGCGAGTCATTTTCCCAATAGCCTTTCATAAAAGACTCAATATCACCCCGGTTCCAGGCAGCCGTTTGTTCATCCAGAATAGTTCGGATAGCTCTTTCGTCCTTTGATTGAGCTGATACGCTTTCTACCAACATGAATAAAAAGGAAAGCAACAGTATTTTTTTCATTTGATTTTTTTTACAATGAAAAATACGACTTGTTTCTTTAAACTGACCCGGAAGATAACAAGCAGTGTTTGTCTAAGTTACTGTAGTAGCTTGGGCTGGGGTCAATGATCACAGTCATCAGCATGTGCATGATTATGCAGCCTGCATGATCTGTAATTGATAATGTGCCCTGTAATGATGAGTATCACTGCAGGAATAAGCAGCCATGTTTCGTAAGCTGCAAAAAACTGTTTTAAGGACAGAAAAATGATACCTGTAAAAAATAACGCCAGGGGCAGCAGGCTGTGATGGTGTTTTTTATACCCATGATAAAGTGAATAGGAGCCAATAGCAAGGGCCAGCAGTATCATACCAACTTCAAAGGCGGTATTATGAATAATATTTATACCAAACAAAGGCAGGCTACTGAGAAACAACGGAAGAAGGGCACAATGAATGGCACAGGCCAGCGAGGCCCCGATCCCTAAAGCGTCCCAGTTTATTTTGATCTTCATGAAGCTGGCAAAAGTACCGAAAAGCAACACAGTTGCAAAATCTTGTTTCAAAGTTTTAAGCGGGCATGTATCCGGCGTACCTTTGCGGTTCAATAAAAAATCATGTCCCAAAAGAAGTTGTTTTATTTAGGTTTTTTTGTGGTGCTGGCGATTGGTTTCTATTTTGCACTGACGCTGATCATCCCTGACTTTGCCAAACGAAAGGTGGCGCCGGTGAGTTTTGTAAAGCCCTTTTCCTTTATTAACCAGGACGGGCAGATTATCACCGAAAAAGACGTGGCAGGCAAAGTGTATGTTGCTGAATATTTTTTTACGACCTGCAAAACCATCTGCCCGATCATGAATAAATATATGCGGCTGGTGTATGATGAATTTAAAGACGAGAAAGACTTTTTGATCCTTTCTCACACCTGCGATCCGAAAACGGACTCTGTGGCACAGATGAAAAAATATGCCGATTCCCTTGGGGTAGATACCAAAAAATGGCTGTTTCTTACCGGGCGAAAGGACAGTTTGTATAATACTGCCCGCATCAGCTATACGATTGATGACCCGGCAAATAACCTGAAAAGCATAGAAGATGATTTTCTTCATACCCAGTTTTGGGCGCTGGTGGACAAGAACGGGGATGTGAGGAAAATATATGATGGAATAAAGGAAAGTGAAGTGAGGGAATTAATGAAAGATGCTGCTAAATTGCTGAAAGAATAAAAAGAATAAATTTGTATTCCGAATGCAACACACTCATACTATACCGGTAACAGAGCAAATAGCAACCGTGCTGAAGCGGAATAACCTCAGTGTGACAGACAGCCGCAAGAAAATATTACAATTGTTTCTTGAGCATACAGGGGCATTGGCGCACGCCGATATAGAAAAAAAAGCTGGTGAAAAGTTTGACAGGGTAACAGTATACCGTACGCTACAGACTTTTGTCGATAAAGGCATTGTTCATACCATTCCGACCGCAGATAACTCCATCCGTTATGCTTTATGTAAAGATGAATGCTCAGAAGGCCATCATCATGATCATCACATACATTTCGTTTGTAATAACTGCAGCAACACCTA